>JAYULP010000323.1:0-9354 GCA_043763445.1 Polaromonas sp. | reverse complement strand
ATGTCTTTGGTCGCCAGCATGGGTGCGCCGCCTACCACTACGCTGGCTGCGGCCGTAGCGGCCACTGCGTTTTGCGCGAAAGCCGCGGCGCTAGCTGCAACCAAGGCCAATACCAAGCCGGCCGAGGCGAATTTGTGCGTTGTCTTCATTCGATTTCCTTTGAAAAAGGTCTACCAAGCCGGAATCAAGATGGATTCAAACGGCCTCTTATCTTATGGGGGTTGGCCTTGGCAGACTCAAAAGCCTGCGCTGGTAGCGGTTAATCAAAACTTCACAAATTTGCTTTGATAGGTGGCGTGAAAAACGACTGGATAGCCCGGGGGTACAGCACATGCTCTTGCGCTTGCACCCGGGCCGCCAAACTAACTACGGTGTCACCGGGCAACACCGGCACCACCGCTTGCGCCAAGATCGGGCCATGGTCAAGCTCTGCTGTGACTTGGTGCACCGTCGCTCCGGTCACGGTGCAGCCCGCATTCAACGCGCGCTGGTGGGTGTTTAGCCCGGCAAAAGCGGGCAGCAGCGATGGATGGATATTGAGCAGCCGGCCAGCATAGTGCTGCACAAACGCTGGCGTCAAAATTCGCATAAAGCCGGCCAACACCACCAGCGCGGGCCGGTGTGCGTCGATTAAAGCCTGCAAGGCAGCGTCAAACGCAGCGCGGGTAGCGAAGCCGGTGTGCGCTAGCACTGCAGTAGGCACACCCAGTGACGCCGCTACCGCCAGTCCGGCGGCGTCAGCCCGGTTGCTGATGACGCTGGCCACCTGCGCGCCGATGCTTGTTTGCCACTGCAAGGTTTGGCTCACCCGCACAATAGCGGCCATGTTGCTGCCCTGCCCTGATATCAAAATCACGATGTTTTTAGTTTTTTCCACGTTCTCGCCCCAACTGCCACCATTTCAAAAAGAAGCCGTGAGTTTATGACCCTCCACACGCTTACCCCTGTTCAAGCCCGCGTGCTAGGCACGCTAATGGAAAAAGCCCGTACCGTGCCCGACAGCTACCCACTAAGCCTGAACGCGCTGGTGCTGGGCTGCAATCAAAAAAGCAGCCGCGAGGCGCTGATGGAAATAACGGACGACGACGCCCGGGCGGCGCTGCAGGCGCTGAAGCAGCAAAGCCTGGTGTTTGAAGCCGCCGCGTCCCGGGTGCCGCGCTTTGAGCACAACTTTCAGCGCGCCGTAGCCGTCAACGAGCCGCAAGCCGTGGCCTTGGGCTTGCTAATGTTGCGCGGACCCCAAACCGCCGCCGAGCTGCGGCTCAACGGCGAGCGCTGGTACAAATTTGCAGACCCACAGGTTGCAGAGGACGTACTGCAAGCGCTGCTGCAACGCGGCAACGACGGCGGCCAGGCGCTGGTGCTTAAACTGCCGAAAATGCCGGGCGCGCGCGAGGCCCGCTGGATGCATCTGCTGTGTGGTGAGCCAGACATTGCAGCGCTGCAAGCCGCTGCAGCGGCGCCGCTGCGCGGCGAGTCCGACGGCCTGCTGGCGCGCATCACCGCGCTGGAGACGACCGTGCTGGCGCTGCGCCAAGACAACCAGCAGCTGCGCCGCCATTTGCTGAGCATCAGCGAGCCGTTGGGTATCACGCTGGACGATCAGTCACCGCTTTGACACGCTGAAAAGCACATTCGTGCTAAAAAAGCTGCACTGCAGTGTGCCTATTTCGGCCGCATGGCAGGCTTATGGAGACACCCTGATGGATTTAGCTTTTACCGCCGAAGAACAAGCGTTTCGCGACGATATTCGCAGCTGGGTTCGCACCAACTTGCCGCCAGACATCTCGCAAAAAGTACACAACGCTCTGCGTTTGAGCCGTGACGATCACCAGCGCTGGGCCAAAATTTTGGGCGCCAAAGGCTGGCTGGGCCACGGTTGGACCGAAGAGTTTGGCGGCCCGGGCTGGAATGCGATTCAAAAACACCTGTTTGAAGAAGAATGCGCGCTGGCGGGCGCGCCGCGTGTGATTCCCTTTGGCCCGGTCATGGTGGCACCGGTCATCATGGCGTTTGGCAATGCCGAACAACAGCAGCGCTTTTTGCCGGGCATTGGCAGCGGTGAGGTCTGGTGGAGCCAGGGCTACAGCGAGCCCGGTGCCGGCTCGGACCTAGCGTCACTTCAGTGCAAAGCCGAGCGGCGCGGTGAAAAATTCATCGTCAACGGTCAAAAGACCTGGACCACGCTGGGCCAGTACGGCGAGTGGATTTTTTGCTTGGTGCGCACCAGCAGTCAAGGCAAGCCGCAAACGGGTATCAGCTTTTTGCTGATTGACATGAAGTCCCCCGGCGTGAGTGTGCGGCCCATCGTGCTGCTAGACGGCCAAGCAGAGGTCAATGAGGTCTGGTTTGACAACGTCGAAGTCCCGGCTGAAAACTTGGTGGGTGAAGAAAACAAAGGCTGGACTTACGCCAAGTATCTGCTGGGCCACGAGCGCACCAACATTGCTGATGTGAACCGCGCCAAGCGTGAGTTGGAGCGCCTCAAACGCATCGCCAAAGATGAGGGCGTGTACAACGACCTGCGTTTTCGCGACGAGGTCGCCAAACTCGAAGTTGATGTGGTGGCGCTGGAGATGATGGTGCTCAGGGTGCTGTGGGCTGAAAAGTCTGGCAAAAACCCAATGGACATTGCCAGTTTGCTCAAAATTCGCGGCAGTGAAATTCAGCAGCGCTACAGCGAGCTGATGATGCTGGCGGCCGGACCGTTCGCCCTGCCTCTTATCGAAGACGCCATGGAAGCCGGCTGGCAGGGCACCTACCCGGGCGGCGCAACCTATTGCGCGCCCCTAGCGAGCACCTACTTCAACATGCGAAAAACCACGATTTACGGCGGCAGCAATGAAGTGCAGCGCAATATCGTCTCGCAAGTAGTCCTCGGCTGAGACTGACCATAGACAAGGAAAACTTACCATGGACTTTGACTTCACTGACGAGCAAGAGCAGCTGCGCGACGCAGTGCGCAAATGGGTGGCCAAGGGCTATGACTTTGAACGCCGCCGCAGCATCACCCGCGCTGGTGGGTTTTCTCGGCAAGCCTATGGCGAGCTGGCTGACCTCGGTTTGCCGGGTTTGTATATTGGCGAGGGCGACGGCGGCTTGGGCATGGGCCCAACTGAAGGCATGGTGGTGATGGAGGAGCTGGGCCGGGGCATTGTGCTGGAGCCTTTTGTACAAACACTGGTGGCCAGCAGCGTGCTGTCGGGCTATGCACCGGCAGACCTGAAGTCAGCCTGGCTGCCAAAAATTGCCACGGGTCAAGCGCTGGTAGTGCTGGCCTACCAAGAGCGTGCGGCACGCTACCGGCTGGACAGATGCAGCGCACAGGCGGCGGCAACCGGCGCGTGTTATGCCGTCAACGCGACCAAGAGCATCGTCGCGGCAGGCGATTATGCCGACGCTTTTATCGTGCCGGCCATGTTGGACGGCGCTGTTGCATTGTTTCTGGTCGAGCGCACAGCCACCGGTGTCAGCACCCAAGGCTACGGCACGCAAGACGGCGCACGCGCCGCTGAGGTCACCCTCAAAAATGCGCCCGCGCTGCTGATCACCTTGGACGCCAGCACAGCATTAGCCCACGCTATAGACATTGGCATTGCTGCGACCTGCGCCGAAGCAGTCGGCGTGATGGACAAAACGACAGCCGTTACCGTCGAGTACATGAACACCCGCAAACAGTTCAACGTCGCAGTCTCTAGCTTTCAGGCACTTCGCCATCGGGTAGCCGACATGAAAATGCAGCTTGAATTGGCCCGTTCAATGAGCTTTTATGCCGCCCTCAAACTCAGCGCACCGCCAGACGAGCGCCGCCGCGCTTTGGCTCAGGCCAAATACCAGCTGGGCGTGTCGATGCGGTTTGTCAGTCAGCAAGCGGTGCAACTGCACGGCGGCATCGGGGTGACGGACGAGTACATCGTTAGCCACTACTTCAAAAAGCTCACCGCGCTAGAGCTGACCTTTGGCGACACCCTGCACCACCTCGCTCAAGTGGCCGCGCAGATGCAAGACACTGCCGGCGTGTTTGCCTGACTGATTGCTGGTGAGCAGCAGGCAAAGCCGTAAGCCTTGCCTACCTAGGCAGCCAGCAGCTTGACTAGCCGTGCAGCCGAGACGTTTTAGGAATGTGCGCCATTAAAAACTCCATTTGGTCCGCCAGAATGCGGCGGTTGCGCAAAATAAAGTCTTCCCACAGGCTGGGCATGTAAGGAGCGTACAGCAGCGGCATGTTGGCTTGTTCCGGCGTGCGGTGGCTTTTGCGGTGGTTGCAGGCGCGGCAGGCCGTCACGACATTCATCCAGGTGTCAATGCCATTTTGTGCAAACGGCACGATATGTTCACGCGTCAGGTCTTCGTCGTGGAAATGCTGGCCGCAATAAGCACACACATTACGGTCGCGGGCAAACAGTTTGCCGTTGGTCAGCCCTGGCTTGAGGCTGAACAGATTGATGTTGGGCACGCCCTTGGTGCCAATAATGCTGTTGATCGTGATGCACGATTGAATGCCGGTAGCCGCGTTGTGCCCACCGTGAAAGGTCGCGACCTCTGCGCCCATTTCCCAACGCACCTCATCTGCCGCGTAATGCAAAACGGCTTCTTCAAGGCTGATCCACGACTGTGGCAGTCCCTGGGCTGAGAGTTTCAAAACCTTCAAAACGAACCTCCGTGACGGTGGCAATGCGCGGCAAGTCAGCAGCAAACTCAATATACAGGGATTTAGTGACCGCTTGAGGGCGTGGGCTATTGGCCATTGCCAATGATCCACTGTTCTTAAGTTTTTGTTACTTTTTTCTCACCCGCAGCCCGACCCCCCAGGCTCACTGCGGGCGCAAGGCATAAAACGATAATCGAAGGTATGAGACTTTTTCGAAGCTTTCGCCACCCTGCGCTAGCGCCTGCCTGCGCACTGACCATTGGCAATTTTGACGGTGTACATCGGGGCCACCAAGCGATGTTGGCACTGCTGAAAAACGAGGCCGAGCACCGCAATTTACCCAGCTGTGTGATGACATTCGAGCCGCACCCGCGTGACTACTTTGCGGCGCGCGCAGGCCAGCCCGAGCTGGCTCCGGCACGCATTGCCACTTTGCGCGACAAGCTCACCGAGCTGGCGCGTTGCGGCATTGACCAGTGCGTGGTGCTGCCCTTTAATGCCGCGTTTTCACAGCTGAGCGCCGACGCTTTTGCCAGCGATGTGCTGGCCCGCGGCCTCGGCGCCAAATATGTTTTGGTCGGCGACGACTTCAAGTTTGGCGCGCAACGCACTGGCGACTACGCGATGCTGGACGCCGCCGGCCCGCGTTTGGGCTTTGACGTGGCCCGCATGAACAGCTACGAAGTGCACGGCCTGCGGGTGTCCAGCTCGGCGGTACGCGCTGCGCTGCAGCGGGGCGACATGGCTGGAGCCGCCAGCTTGCTCGGCCGGCCTTACAGCATTTCAGGCCATGTGGTGCATGGCCGAAAACTCGGACGCGACCTCGGCTTTCGCACGCTCAACCAACGGTTTTCACACTTGAGCCCGGCTGCCAGCGGAATTTTTGCGGTTCAGGTTCACGGCTTGACGGGCGCACCAGCGCTGACGGGCGTGGCCAGCTTGGGAGTGCGCCCCTCGGTGGATGCCAATGATGTAAACGGCGGCCGCGTGCTGCTGGAGACCTACTGTCTGGACTGGCCCGCGAGCCTCGGCATTGAGGGAGCCTACGGTAAAATCTTGCAAGTGGAATTGCTGCACAAACTACACAGCGAGTTGAAATACGACGGACTGGACAGCCTGATGGCCGGCATTGCTAAAGACTGCCTGGACGCGCGGGCTTTTTTTGCTGCCCGCGCATTGCCCACTGGTGCAGGTGCTAGCGTGTGCACTGCCCGAATTTGACGGGGCCAAGGCGCGCGCTGTGCACGCGCCTTGGCGCCACCGCCACGCCCTAGGCGCTTGAACGTGACGCCAGTGCCGCACCTAAGCGGCACGCCCGCGCTACCTGCTTGCTTGTTCAGCACCCTTTTCATTAGTTTGCACCTCAATACAACCCATGCCTGAATCCACACCCGCCATGCTAGAGCCGGCTACACCGGCCAAAACTGACTACCGCAGCACCCTGAACCTGACAGACACGCCGTTCCCAATGCGCGGTGACCTGGCCAAGCGGGAAGCCGGCTGGGTCAAGCAGTGGGAGGACAAGGGCATTTATAAAAAACTGCGCGACGCACGCCGCGGCGCGGTGAAGTTTGTGCTGCATGACGGGCCGCCCTACGCCAACGGCCCGATTCACATCGGCCACGCGGTCAACAAAATTTTGAAAGACATGATCGTCAAGGCGCGCCAGCTCAAAGGCCTGGACGCCGTGTATGTGCCCGGCTGGGACTGCCACGGCCTGCCGATTGAAAACGCCATTGAAAAGCTCCACGGCCGCCATTTGAGCCGCGACGAAGTCCAGGCCAAGAGCCGCGCTTTTGCTGCCGAACAAATCGCCGGTCAGCTCGCGGACTTCAAGCGCTTAGGCGTGCTGGGCGAGTGGGAAAACGCCTACCGCACAATGGATTTCGCCAATGAAGCCAATGAAATACGGGCGCTCAAACGCATCATGGAGCGGGGCTTTGTCTACCGCGGCCTCAAGCCCGTTTATTGGTGCTTTGACTGCGGCTCGTCGCTCGCTGAGTTTGAAATTGAATATGCCGACAAAAAGTCCAGCACGCTTGACGTGGGTTTTAAGTGCGCCGAGCCGGACAAACTCGCTGCCGCCTTTGGTCTTGACAAGCTAAATCAAGACGCCTTTGCGGTGATTTGGACCACCACAGCGTGGACCATTGTGGCCAACCAAGCGCTGAACTTGAACCCTGAGTTGACTTATGCGTTGGTGTCCACTGAGCGCGGCATTTTGCTGCTGGCCGACTCGCTGGTAGCCAAGTGCTTGGAGCGCTACCAGCTCAGCGGCACGGTTATCGCCACGACCCTCGGCAAAAATTTGGCGCGGCTTGATTTCATGCATCCGTTTTATGACGTTGACCTGGGCTACCGCCGCTTTAGCCCCGTGTTTCTGGCCGACTATGCCACCGCTGACGACGGCACCGGCATTGTCCATTCGGCACCGGCTTACGGCGTAGAAGACTTTAACTCTTGCACTGCCAACGGCATCGAAACCGACGATATTTTGAATCCGGTGCAGGGTAACGGCCGCTACACGGACGAGTTGCCCTTGTTCGGCGGTCTGAACATCTGGAAAGCCGCACCGTTGGTAATTGACAAGCTGCGCGAGCACGGCCGCCTTTTTGCGACCTGCGACATTACCCACAGCTATCCGCACTGCTGGCGACACAAAACCCCGGTGATTTACCGAGCCGCTGCGCAGTGGTTCATCAGGATGGATGCGCCAACGCCGGCAACCCAAGGCGTTTTTACGACAGACAAAGCAGCCGCCACCCTGCGCGAGCTGGCTCTTGGTGCTATTGAAAACACTCGTTTTTACCCCGAAAACGGAAAACTTCGGCTGCACGGCATGATCGCGGGCCGGCCGGACTGGTGCATCAGCCGCCAGCGCAACTGGGGCGTGCCACTGCCATTTTTTATTCACATTGCCACCGGCGAGCTGCATCCCCGCACCCTGGCCATCATGGAGCAGGCCGCTGACATGGTCGAGCGCGAAGGTATTGAAGCCTGGAGCAAGGCCACAGCCGAGTCGATCCTCGGCGCACAGGCGCCACACTACCGCAAAAGTACCGATATTTTGGATGTGTGGTTTGACTCAGGCACCACGCACGACCATGTGCTGCGGCACAGCCACGCGGCGCAGTCCGTCTGGCCTGCTGACCTGTACCTCGAAGGCCATGACCAGCATCGAGGCTGGTTTCATTCGTCGCTGCTCACCTCGTGCGCCATGTACGACCGCGCGCCCTACAAGGGCCTGCTTACCCACGGCTTTACGGTGGACGGCAGGGGCCGCAAGATGAGTAAAAGCGAGGGCAACGTGGTGGCCCCGCAGGAAGTCAGCAACAAGCTGGGCGCCGAGATCATTCGCCTGTGGTGCGCAGCGACCGACTATTGCGGTGACCTGTCGATTGACGACAAAATTCTGGCGCGGGTAGTTGATGCCTACCGCCGCATTCGCAACACGTTGCGCTTTTTGCTGGCCAACGTCAGCGACTTTAACCCCGCCACCGACGCGGTGCCCTTCGCCGACCTGCTTGAAATAGACCGCTATGCGCTGAGCCGCGCGGCGCAATTGCAAGCGGACATTTTGGCGCACTATGAGGTTTATGAATTTCACCCGGTGGTGTCTAAATTGCAAATTTACTGCAGTGAAGACTTGGGCTCTTTTTACCTCGATATTTTGAAAGATCGGCTCTACACCACGAGAGCTACGTCGCTGGCGCGCCGCAGCGCCCAAACCGCACTGCACCAAATCACCCATGCAATGCTGCGCTGGATGGCGCCGTTTTTGAGCTTTACCGCCGAAGAAGCATGGGCCATGTTTGGCGCGTCCGAGTCGATTTTTCTGGAGACCTATGCCGACCTGCCAGCGCCAGATGCGGCGCTGCTGGCCAAGTGGCAACGCATTCGGGACATCCGCGATATGGTGAACAAAGACATCGAAACCCTGCGCGCTGCCGGCCAGGTCGGCGCGTCGCTCCAGGCCATCGTGGTGCTGGAAGTAGCTCCCGACGACCACGCGATGCTGCAAACATTAGGCGCTGACCTGAAGTTTGTGTTCATTACATCTGCTATTGAATTAGTAGCTTCACAGACAATAAAAACAACGGCTAGCGCTAGTTCAGAGCAAAAATGTGAGCGCTGCTGGCATTATCAAAGTGATGTCGGGCTGAGCGCAGCGCATCCCACCATCTGCGGGCGCTGCATCAGTAACCTGCACGGCGCAGGCGAGACAAGGACATTTGCATAATGGCTAAAACAAAAACTACTTTGATCAAGTCGGCCGGCCCAATGGTGCCGTGGTTGGTGCTAGCGCTGCTGATTTTGGTTGCCGACCAGTTCACCAAAGTGCTGATCGTGGGTTACTACCAGTTGGGCGACGCGAGCCAGCTGAGCAGCTTTTTCAACCTGGTGCGGGTACACAACAGTGGCGCAGCATTTTCGTTTTTGGCCAGTGCCTCGGGCTGGCAGCGCTGGTTTTTCACCGGCATCGGCATTGCAGCGGCACTGCTCATCGTCTGGATGCTGCGCTCGCACGCCGGGCAGAAGTTGTTTTCCTTCGCGCTGGCCTGCATTTTGGGCGGGGCGCTGGGCAATGTCATTGACCGCAGCCTGTACGGCTATGTCATCGACTTCTTAGATGTGCACTACGGCGCCTGGCATTTCCCGGCCTTCAACGTGGCCGACGCGGCCATCACGGTTGGCGCAGTTTG
>JAYULP010000322.1:0-9376 GCA_043763445.1 Polaromonas sp. | reverse complement strand
GAACCCGCACATCCTTGCGGACGTCAGGACCTAAACCTGGTGCGTCTACCAATTTCGCCACCCGCGCGCCTGAACATTTGACAGCCTGCCGTGCGCTGTGGCCTGACGACTTTTCCAAGTCGAAAGCCCGCTAGCGTTGGCTGCTGCCTTAAATCAAACAACCACTGGATTTTAGCCTGTATCCCGAGCGCTAATTGGGCAGAGTTGCCTTGATTAACGCTTAACCCGAAACCAAGCGGCATACATTGCCGGGAGCGCTAGTAAGGTCAAAACAGTAGCCACAATCAAGCCGCCCATGATTGCCACTGCCATTGGCCCCCAAAAGACGCTGCGCGATAGCGGAATCATTGCCAGTACAGCTGCAGCAGCGGTCAGCACGATAGGGCGCAAGCGGCGCACAGCCGACTCAACGATAGCGTCCCACGCCGGCACGCCGTTGGCTCGGTCCTGCTCGATCTGGTCAATCAGGATCACTGAATTGCGTTGAATCATGCCCATCAGTGCAATAACGCCGAGCAACGCCACAAAGCCGAACGGCTGGCCCAGCAAAATCAGCGCGCCGGCAACGCCCGCAATACCCAAGGGCCCGGTTAAAAATACCAGTACCGCGCGGCTAAAACTCTGCAGCTGTAGCATCAACAAAGTGAAGGTTAAAAACAGCATGATGGGTAGCCCAGCGGCGATCGACGCCGAGCCCTTGCTGCTTTCTTCAACTGCGCCCGCAACTTCGATGCGGTAGCCTGAAAAGCCGTCAGCGCGCCATTTGTCCTCTAGTGCTTTTAACTGCGGCTGCAAGGTAGCAGTCACTGTCGCGCCTTGCAGGCCTTCGACAATGTCGCCCTGCACCGTGATGGCATAGTCACGGTTTTCACGCCACATCACACCGGGCTCCCAGCCTAATACTGGCTTTGCAATTTGCGTCAAAGGAATTGATTTGCCTGACGCGGCCGGCAAGTAGGCGTTGCCAATGTCGGTGATGGCATTGCGCTCTTCCAGAGGGGCTCGCAGCACAATGTCAATTAGGCGCTCAGCCTCGCGAAACTGCCCGACGGTGCTGCCGCTCAGCAATGTGCGGGCACCTTGGGCGATCGACTGGCTGGACACGCCAAGCGCTCTGGCTTTGTCTTGGTCCACTTCAAGTTGCACTACCTTGACGGACTCATTCCAGTTGTCATTGACGCCGCGCATGCTGGTGTTTTGACGCAGTAGCGTTTTGACCTCATCGGCGCGCAACCGCAGCACTTGCGGGTCTGTGCCCACGACACGGAACTGCACTGGATAGGGCACTGGCGGGCCATTGGCTAGCAGCTTGACGCGGCCCCGCACTTCTGGAAACTCGGCGGCCAGCAACGCAGGCAGCTTTAGCCGTAGTGTCTCGCGGGCCTTCAAACTCACCGGCAAAACGATGAGCTGCGACACATTGGTTTGCGGGAAAATCTGATCAAGTGGCAGGTAAAAGCGTGGCACGCCAGAGCCGATCCAAGTGGTGACCGACTGCACGCCCGCCTCACCCATGAGGCGCTTTTCAACCCGCTTAGCCACCGCTTCGTTGGCGGCAAATGCGGCTCCCTCGGGCGACCAGATGTCCAGCATGATTTCAGGCCGGCTGGAGTCGGGGAAAAATTGTTGCTGAACTGTGCCCATGCCCACAATGCCGAGGGCGAAGATAAACACCGTGCTGCCAATGGTGATCCAGCGGTGCAGCACACACCAGCTGACAGCTGCGCGAAAGGTGTTGTAGAACGGGCTGTTGAACAGCTCGTGTGGGCTGTCATGCGCGGCCTCAATGGCATGGGGTGGCGGCTTGAGCAGCAATGTCCCGAGATACGGCACGAAGTACACCGATACGATCCAGCTCAACAGCAAGGCAATTACGGTGACGGCAAAAATCGCAAAGGTGTATTCCCCAGTCACTGATTTGGCCAGCCCGATGGGCAAAAAGCCGACGGCGGTAATCAGCGTGCCGGTCAGCATCGGCATGGCGGTGAGCTCGTAGGCAAAGGTCGCAGAGCGCACCTTGTCGTAGCCTTCTTCCATTTTGCGCACCATCATCTCGACGGCGATGATGGCGTCGTCCACCAGCAAACCCAGCGCAATGATGAGCGAGCCCAAGGATATTTTGTGCAAGCCAATGCCGTAGTAGTTCATGACCAAAAACGTCATCGCCAACACCAACGGAATCGTGATACCCACCACCAGCCCCGGCCGGATGTCCAGCGTATAGCGCCGCCAGACCGGCAGGCGGCTTGCCTGCGGGCCGGTGCGTTGGTGCAGACCCAAGCTGATAAAGCTGACCGCCAGCACAATGACGACTGCCTCAATCAGCACGTTGATGAATTCACCCACCGATGCGGCCACAGCTTTGGGCTGGTCTTGCACTTGGGCCAGCGTGACGCCAGCGGGCAGCGTTTTGGCCAGCGCAGCTGTCGCCACGCCCAACGACTTGCCCAAGCGGATGATGTCACCGCCTTTGGCCATGGACACGCCCACTGCAATCACGCTTTGGCCCTGATGGCGCACCTTAACAAGGGGTGGGTCAACATAGCCCCGTGTGATGCTCGCAATGTCGCCTAGACGCAGCTGGTTGCTAGCCGCCGTGGTGCCCGCGCCGTAGCCTGCACCGCGAATCGGCATGTTGCGCAGCTGCTCAATGGCCTCGAACTGCCCAGACACCCGGGCCTGCAGCATGTCTTGCGCTGTTTGCACCGCGCCGGCAGACTCAACCGCATTTTGCTGGCCCAACTGCGCTAGCACCTGGCTGAAGTCAAGACCCAGTTGAGCAAGGCGTTTTTGCGACACCTCAATGAAGATTTTTTCGTCTTGTACCCCAAACAGCTCTACTTTGGCCACGTCCGCTACGCGCAGCAGTCGCTGCCTGACGGTGTCAGCAAAAATTTTGAGCTCAGCGTCGCTAAAGCCATCGGACTGCAGCGCGTAGATAACGCCGTACACATCGCCAAAATCATCATTAAAAAATGGACCTTGCACCCCAGCCGGCAAGCTCGCACGGATGTCACCGAGCTTTTTTCTGACCGTATACCAACTGCCGGAGACGTCAGCGCCCTTGATTGAGTCTTTGACCTGAAAAATAATTTGCGACTCGCCCGGCTTGGAATAACTGCGAATTTTGTCGGCGTATGGCACTTCCTGCAGCGAGCGCTCTAGCTTGTCAGTGACCTGCTCGGCAACCTGCTGCGCCGTTGCCCCGGGCCAGTAAGTGCGCACCACCATGGCCCGAAAGGTGAACGGCGGGTCTTCGTCTTGCCCCAACTGGAAATAGGCAGCGCAACCCAAAACCATCAAAGTAAGTAGCAAAAAACGCGTCAGCGCGGCGTGCTCAAGTGCCCAACGGGACAGGTTAAATTGGGTAGACGGCTCAGCCGCGCCGGCTGCTTTTTGCTTGGTTTGCTCTGAACTCATACCCGACTTACTTCAGCGCCGCGCTAGGCGCTGGCTTGTAGAACGATACCTTTTGGCCTGCCACCAGCACATGCACACCTGCAGTAACCACCACCGCGCCGCTTTGCAAACCAGACGCTACTGCCACCTGATTGCCGTCGGCCGTGGCAATTTCAATAGGCTGCGGCGCCACTGTCATGGTGGCGGTGTCCACTACCCACACCGAAGTTGCTTGGCCATCACGCCACAACGCGGTCGTCGGCAGCTTGATAAGGGTCGGGCCAGCTAAGGCCGAGGCGTCAGGCGTGACATACACCGTGGTACCCAAAGCGGGCGCAGTGCCCGCCTCAATGGCGACTTTGACGCTGTAAGTTCGGGTCACCGGCTCGCTGATTGCCCCCACCTCGCGCACGCGCCCCCGCAGCGCGGCTTGATTTAAGGCGCCCACGGCGCCCTGCGCCCAGACCCGCAGCGCCACTGGTAGCCCAACAGGAACAGAGGCCAGCCGGTCTTCTGGTACTGAAAACACCACATCGCGCAGGCCGTCCACCGCAACCCGCACCACAGGCACACCAGCTGCAACCACTTGCCCGGGCTCTGCTTCTACGGCGGTAACTACCCCCGCGGCATCTGCCCGCAGCATGGTGTAGCCAGCTTGGTTGCCCTGTACCGCGAGCTGCGCGGTGACCTGACTCAGTTGGGCGTCAGCGGCTTTTAAGGTCGCGTCGCGTCGCTCCAGTTCTGCGCCACTGATGAAACTTTGGGCCTTCAAACTTTCATAGCGTTTGAAGTCGGCGGCAGCCAAGTCACGGCTGGTACGGGCCACGGCTACTTGGGCGCGTGCAGCGTCTGCGGCCAGGCGAAAGTCTTGGGGGTCCAGCTGGGCCAGCAGTTGCCCGGCCTTGACCCGTTGGCCCACCTCGGCTTGCCGCTGGGTGATTTTTCCACCCACCCGAAAACCCAGACGCGACTCGGTGCGAGCCCGCACCTCGCCGGAATACTCGGCTAAAGCCAAAGCGCCACTGGCCGCCACCGTCTGCGTCTTGACCGCCTGAACCGGTGCGGCTAGCGGCGCTGGCGGCGTGCAAGCTGCCAATGCCAGCAGCATCGGCGTGACCGACAAAGCCAGCCAATTGGCCGCCGGACGCGAGGTATTTTTTTTCATGATGCAAACGAAAGGGGAAATGAAACGCAGCGGTGAGCAGAACGAAAAAGTCTGCAGCTCGCTACTGACTAACTGGTTAGTAATTTATGAGAAACCGCTGAGCCTGTCAAGCGACAATCCTGCAAATGTCTGACCTGCCTTACAGCGCCCGCACCGCAGCTGCCCACGGGGTGGCGCACTACGAGAATTTTCCGGTGGCTTCGATTCTGTGCCCGCCGCACTTACGGCCAGCGATTGTGGCTATTTACGGCTTTGCCCGTACCGCTGACGACTTGGCCGACGAAGGCGATGCGCTGCCGGCTCAACGGCTAGCGGACTTGGCTGCTCTGGGTGCTGACTTGGGCGCTATTGCAGCCAATGCTGCACCGTCAGCGCGCTGGGCCAGTGTGTTCACTGCGTTAAAAACTGCTATGCAGCGCCACCAGCTGCCGCCGGCCTTGCTAGCGGACCTGCTCAGCGCTTTTGAGCAAGATGTGGTGAAAACCCGCTACGCCACACAGGCAGAACTGAGCGACTACTGCCGCCGCTCGGCCAACCCAGTTGGCCGCCTGCTGCTGCATCTGTACCAAGTGCACGACATGCAGGCGCTGGCTGAAAGCGACGCCGTTTGCAGCGCTTTGCAGCTAATTAACTTTTGGCAGGACTTGAGCGTGGACCTGCCGCGTGGCCGCGTTTACTTACCAGCTGACGCCCTGCAAGCGCACGGCGTGCACGAGGCCGAGCTGCTGCGTTTGAATGCAAACTCTAATACTATTAATTTAATAGCTGCCCAAGCAATGAAAGCGAGGGCAATGATGCTATTTGGCTCAAAATTAGTCCATAAAGTGCCTGGACGAGGTGGCTGGGAGCTGCGGCTAGTGGTTCAAGGCGGGCTGCGGATTCTGGACAAAATCGAAGCGCTCGGCTTCAACACGCTCAGGCGGCGGCCCCAGCTGGGCAAATGGGATGTCGCGGTGATGGCTTGGCGCTCGCTTTGGATGTGACAATTGACGTCATGACCCCTGAGCAGTATGTCCAGCAAAAAGCCGCCGCTTCAGGCAGCAGCTTTTATTACGCCTTCCTGTTTTTACCCAAAGACCGGCGCGCCGCCATCACCGCTTTTTATGCGTTTTGTCGGGAAATTGACGATGTGGTCGATGAAGTCATTGACCCCGGCGTGGCCGCGACCAAGCTGGCTTGGTGGCACACCGAAGTCACCCAGGCTTTTGACGGCGCACCGAGCCACCCGGTCCTGAGAGCGCTGATGCCAATGACGGCTGCCCATCACATTGAGCCGCGGCATCTGCAGGCCGTCATTGAAGGCTGCCAGATGGACTTGTCACAAAACCGCTTTCTTGACTTTACTGGCCTGCAGCGCTACTGCCACCTGGTAGCCGGCGTGGTGGGCGAGGTCGCGGCGCAGATTTTTGGACAAACCGACCCGGCAACGACCGCCTATGCACACAAGCTGGGGCAGGCGTTTCAGCTCACCAACATCATTCGCGATGTGGGTGAGGACGCGATGCGCGGGCGTATCTATATGCCAGTCAACGAGCTGCAACAGTTCGATGTCAAAGTCCATGAAATTCTCAAACGCAACTACTCGGCGCGCTTTTGTGCCCTGATGGCTTTTCAAACGCAGCGTGCACTAGCGCTGTACGACGAGGCTATTGCGATGCTGCCCGAGGCCGACCGCCGCGCGCAAAAGCCGGGTCTGATGATGGCCAGCATTTACCGCACGCTGCTGCGCGAAATCGCGGCCGACAACTACCAGGTGCTGCACCAGCGCGTTAGCCTGACGCCGTTGCGTAAGTTTTGGCTGGCGTGGAAAACCCAAGCCTTTGGCACGATTCAGTGAGCGCGCGTGCCCCAGCAGTGGCCCAGCGCGTTGCGGTAATTGGCGCGGGTTGGGCTGGTTGCGCTGCGGCGGTTGAAGCTACCCGTCGGGGCCACCAGGTCACATTGTTCGAGAGTGCCCGCACAGCGGGCGGGCGGGCGCGCCGGGTGGACGGTGAGCTGAACGGCCAGCCGCTGCTGCTGGACAACGGCCAGCATATTTTGATTGGCGCCTACACCGACACCTTGGCGTTAATGCGCGACGTCGGGGTGGAGCCCGACGAAGCGCTGCTTCGCCTGCCCCTGACACTGCTCTACCCCAATGGCACGGCTAGGCGTAAGTTACTCAAGCGCAACGCTCCGCCCCAGTTAGCGCTGCGTGGGCTAAGGCTGTCGGAGTTGCCCGCTCCGCTGGACGCCCTGGTCGGCATTGCCTGTGCGCGTGGCTGGTCATTGCGCGACAAGGCTGGACTGCTGCGGGTGGCGCTGCGTTGGCGGCTCGCTGGGTTCAGCTGCGCGCCGCACCAGTCGGTGGCTCAGCTGTGCCGCGGACTGAGTCCCACCATCATGGCCGAGCTGATGGAGCCACTGTGTGTGTCTGCGCTGAACACACCCGCCGCACGCGCTAGCGGCCAAGTGTTTTTACGGGTGCTGCAAGACTCGTTGTTTGGCGGGCGCGGCGGCTCCAATTTGTTGCTACCCCGGCAAGACCTCAGTGCCTTGCTGCCGAGCGCGGCACTGAGCTGGCTTGCATCGCGGGGGGCGTGCTTGCGGCTCGGTGAGCGGGTAACTCAGCTGCGGCGCACCAGCGAGCCCGGCACGCGGCATGCTTGGGCTCTGAGCTGCGCCGCCGCACGCCCAGCCGAGTCGTTTGATCAGGTGATATTGGCTTGTGCCTCACACGCGGCGGCGCGGCTGGTGGCCAACAGTGGCCTGCCCGCCCAGCTGTGGCTCGAACGTGCAGCAGCGCTGACTTTTGAGGCTATCACCACGGTCTACACCCAAGGGCCGGGCGTCACACTGCCACTGCCTATGTTGGCCCTGTCGTCAGACGCGGTGCAGCCAGCGCAGTTTGTATTTGACCGGGGCCAGCTCGGCGGCCCGGCGGGCTTGCTGGCCTGGGTGGTCAGCGCCAGCGGCACCGACAGCGAAAAGTTAACAGCTCAAGTGCTGACACAGGCCCACAGGCAACTGGGATTGACCGCTGTAGTGGCACTGCAAACCATTGTCGAAAAACGCGCAACCTTTGCCTGCACGCCAGCCTTGCAACGCCCACCAGCTCAGGTGGTGCCGCAACTGTGGGCCTGCGGTGACTATGTGGACGGGCCGTACCCCGCGACGCTCGAAGGCGCAGTGCGTTCGGGTCTGGCCGCGGCACGCGCTTTATAGCCGGCTGAAAAAGTAAGTGGACTGCTTCGTTTTTTGTAGCGCACTAGGCAGTTAATCCGGCGGCACCAGAAGGTTTCGGCTACTTTTGATTCGGTTTGGAGGCCACTACACGGCCCCGGCTGGGCTGCCGCACACCAAACCGGCTGCGGCCAGCTGGTTTTTTTTGTTACCGAACGGCACGCTTGAAAGCGTAAGGCCAAGGCGTCAAAGTAATGCGGGCCACGACTTCGACGCCAACACATCGCACAACTCGCTCAGTGACGCGACCGTCAGGTGCGGCACTTGGGGATGCGCCCAGTCGTGGCGACTGCGGTTGAGCCAGACCGTTTGCATACCGCAATTGAGCGCACCTAAAACGTCCAGCTCGGGGTCATCGCCAATATGCAACACCTGCGCGGGCGAGACCTGCAGTGCGCCAGCTGCAGCGTGAAAAATGCGTGGGTCAGGCTTACCGACGCCAAAGTTTTGCGCGCTGATGCAAGCGTGAAAATAGTGGCCAATGCCGATGCGGTGCACATCAGCGTTGCCATTGGTCAAGGCGACTAATCGAAAGCGCTTGGCCAAGAACTCCAACGCCAGCAACGCATCGTCGTACAGACGAACTTGATTGCGCGCATTGAAAAAAATATCAAACGCCGGGTCTGCCAAGTGGGCACTTTCACCGCACTTGTACAGCGCGCGCCGAATGGCCTCGCGCCGAATGGCTTTAAGGTCGTGCGTCCACTGCGGGTGCTCGCGCACCACTTCCCGGCGAATCTCGAGTCGGGCGGCCGGGTTAGCGAACAAGGCCGCCGTCATGGGCGCATGGTCACTTAGCCAAGCGTCAAGCGCTTTTTCGGCCTGCTCAATGGCCGGCCAAACCGGCCACAAGGTGTCGTCGAGGTCTAAGGTAATTGCTTTAATCAGAGATAAGTCCAGCATAGTTAGGCGAGAATAACCGATCAAAGCGGCCGGCAAAACGGTAGTTCGGCGGGTTGCTGGCAGCCGCGACTTTAGGCAACATTTTGCAGCGAGTTTGCGGCTCAAACAGGGCAGGCGTTGTCGGAGCCGCCTTACTGCCTCGGTTTGACCGGCTTGCGACAGCCCTTGTGTGCCGGCGACGTTGCTCAGGCCTTCTTGCTTGCGGCCTGGGCTCAACGGCCATCACCGCCCTGCAGGCGCATTGATTGCGCCTGGTTTTTCCACCATCCCTGGTCATTGAACCGCCCGAGAGCCCCCCATGTCTTTCAAGTCTGAACCCTCTTTTACACACGGCGCGCCGCCATCGAACCCAGCGGCGGCCAGCACCGCGGTGCTGTTGTGCAACCTAGGCACGCCCGACGCACCAACCGCCGCAGCCCTGCGGCGCTACCTGGGTGAGTTTTTAAGCGACGCGCGCGTCGTTGAAATTCCCAGACCGATCTGGTGGCTGATTCTTCACGGCATCATTTTGCGGATTCGACCCAAAAAGTCAGCCGCCAAATACGCCAGCGTTTGGATGAAGGAAGGCTCGCCGCTCAAGGTGTGGACCGAAAAACAAGCCGTGATGTTGCGCGAGTACTTCGGCGCGCGCGGCCACACTGTCGATGTGCGCTACGCCATGCGCTACGGCAATCCGTCCATTGCCTC
>JAYULP010000321.1:0-3734 GCA_043763445.1 Polaromonas sp. | reverse complement strand
GGCGTGCTGATATGGCAATAACAACAAGCCCTCGCGTTTTGCGTCAGATTCCCTCGGGCGTGTGGGTGCTGGGCTTTGTCAGCATGCTGATGGACATTTCGTCCGAGATGGTGCACAGCTTGCTGCCGCTGTTCATGGTGACCACGCTAGGCGCTAGCGCCCTGACCGTTGGTGTGATCGAAGGGCTGGCCGAGGCAACGGCGTTGATCGTTAAGGTTTTTTCGGGCACCCTGAGCGACTATTTAGGTAAACGCAAAGGTTTGGCGGTGTTCGGCTACACGCTTGGCGCGCTGACCAAGCCGCTGTTCGCTATGGCGCCGACGATGGGCATGGTGCTGACGGCGCGGCTACTAGACCGCGTCGGCAAAGGCGTGCGCGGTGCCCCACGCGATGCGCTGGTCGCGGACATCGCCCCTGCACATCTGCGCGGTGCTGCTTTTGGTCTGCGCCAATCGCTTGACACCGTTGGCGCATTTATTGGGCCACTGCTGGCCGTCGGTTTGATGCTGTTGTGGGCAAACGATTTCCGGGCGGTGTTCTGGGTGGCGGTGATTCCTGGGTTAGCGGCGGTGGCCTTGCTGGTGTTGGGCTTGCGCGAGGCGACTCCGCGCCTTGTTGGCAAACGCTCAAACCCGATCAGTCGACAAAATTTGCGCCGCCTTGACGCCTCGTACTGGTGGGTGGTGGGCGTTGGAGCCGCTTTTACGCTTGCGCGGTTCAGCGAGGCTTTTTTAGTTTTGCGCGCCCACCAGGGCGGCTTGCCGTTAGCGCTGGTGCCGCTGGTCATGGTGGCGATGAACTTGATTTACGCCTTGTCCGCCTATCCTTTCGGCAAACTTTCTGACCGCCTGAGCCAGCCCAAGCTGCTAGCGCTTGGGCTGGTGGTGCTGATTGCCGCAGACCTGGTGCTCGCTAGCAGCGACCATTGGCGCGTTATGTTGGCCGGGGTAGCACTTTGGGGGATACACATGGGCATGACACAAGGCCTGCTGGCGACCATGGTGGCCAACACCGCACCGGCCGATCTGCGCGGCACAGCCTACGGTTTTTTCAATCTGGTGAGCGGCATCGCCATGCTGGTGGCCAGTGTGGTGGCGGGTCTGTTGTGGGACCGCCTCGGCGCGTCGGTGACGTTTTACGCCGGTGCTGCTTTTTGCCTCGTGGCGCTCGCCGCGCTGGCATGGCGGCCATCCAAGGCGTAGGCAACCTAAGCGCTACGGCCCTGGCCCGCCTGCAGTGCCGCGTTAAAGCGAGTCCGCCAGCAGGGCTTCATAGTCGCCGGTACTGGCCAGCCGGGGGTTGGTTTTGTGGCAGTGGTCGGCCAGAGCACCAGAGATAATCTGCTTGAACTGAGCGCGCTGCACGCCCAGGGCGGCAAGGCCTGTAGGCAGGCCGAGGCGGGCGTTCATGTCGGTGACGGCTTGGGCCACATCGGTGCCTGAGCTCAGGCCCATAGCCTGGGCCATGCGGGCTAATCGCCGCTCTTTTTGGACTGAAGCCGCCTGGGCATTAAAACGCACCACTGCAGGCAAAAACATAGCGTTCAGCGTGCCGTGGTGCAGGCGAGGGTCTACGCCGCCTAGGCTGTGGCTCAGTGAATGTACGCAGCCAAGCCCTTTTTGAAACGCTAGCGCGCCTTGCAAGGACGCGCTCATCATGTTTAAGCGGGCCTCGCGGTCGTTGCCGTCAGTGGTGGCGCGTTCAATGTGCGCCCAGCCGCGTGCCAGGCCGTCCAGCGCAATGCCATCGGCAGGCGGATTAAAAGCAGCGGACATGAATGTCTCCATGCAGTGCGCAATCGCATCCATGCCAGTGGCCGCTGTGAGCAGGGCAGGCAAGCCCAGCGTCAGCTCAGGGTCGCAAATGGCCGCTTTAGGCAGCAAGTGCCAAGAGTGAAACCCCAGCTTGCGGTGGTCGCCGACGATCAAAATGGCGCCGCGCGCCACTTCACTGCCAGTGCCACTGGTGGTGGGCACGGCGATCACCGGTGCTGCGCGCTCAGTAATCAAACAAGAGCCGCCCTCAACCGTAGCGTAGCGGGTCAACGGGCCTTCGTGCGTGGCGGCAATGGCCACCCCTTTGGCACAGTCGATGGCCGAGCCCCCGCCAACCGCAATCAAGCCGTCGCAGCCGCTGCTTTTGTACAACGCCGCAGCCGCCATTACAGCGGCCTCGGTGGGGTTAGGCGGGGTTTGGTCGAATACGCTCGTTGTCATACCCGGCAGGGCGTCCAAGGCTTTTTGCAGTACGCCAGCGGCCTTGACGCCCGCATCCGTCACCACCAAAGGCCGAGCGATACCGACCCGCTCACATTGACCTTTCAACAATGCGATGCAGCCATAGTCGATTTGAATTTGGGTCAGGTAATAAATGAGGGCCATGGCGACACGCTTGCGCTGCGTTGTAAAGAGTTGCTACTCTACTACTCTACTGCCCACTGAGATGAGCCGCAAGCCAGACCAGGCCCCTGCGATGCAAAGCGTTCTTGACCGCATGGCGCGCTTGAGCCGCCACAACCGACTGCACCTGCGGCCAGTGGACACTGCCGCAGTGACGGCTAGCTTGCGCCCTGGCTACGGGTGTCGCCTGAGATCGTTCTGGCGGCACTGGCTTGCAGCACGCCAGGCAACTGCGTGCCGTCGGCCTAAAGAGTCTACCGGGAGGTGACGCATCAGCTCATCAAGACGGGCGGGCTCAGCTCGGTGTGCTCACGCCGGCGTTGCTTGGGCGCTTAAAAACGCTTTCGGTGCTTAACTTTTAGACTTTAATCTGGAGCCATCATGACGCGCAACGATTTCCGTTTTTCTCACCGCTTACGGGTGCGCTGGGCCGAGGTAGACATGCAAAAAATTGTCTTTAACGCGCACTACCTGATGTACTTTGACACGGCAATATCCGACTACTGGCGGGCGCTGGGCTTGCCCTACGTCGCGGCCATGGCGCAATTCGGTGGTGATTTGTACATGAAAAAAGCGACTCTGGCGTACCACAGATCAGCGGTGTTTGACGACGTGTTGCAGGTCGCGCTGCGTTGCCAGCGCGTCGGCACGTCGTCCATCACGTTCAGTGGGGCGGTGTTTCGGGGTGGCGCTGTGCTGGTCACCGGCGAGCTGGTTTATGTGTTCGCAAACCCGGCCAGCCAAACATCGCTGCCGGTGCCCGCTGCATTGCGCCAGTTACTTGCCGCTTTTGAGGCCGGCGAGTCCACACTCGCCGTCAGCCTTGGGGCGTGGACCGCCATGCAAAAGCAAACCGCCCGTTTACGCACGGCCGTGTTTGTGCAGGAGCAGGGTATCGCCGCAGACCTGGAGTGGGACTTGGCTGACCTGACGGCACTGCACGCCGTAGCCACCAATGCGTTGGGGCAGGTGGTAGGCACCGCCCGGCTGACACGGCACGCCACTGGCATCGCCCGGATTGGCCGCATGGCTGTGATGCGCGAGTTGCGCGGCGCAGGTGTGGGCCAACAGCTTTTGTCAGTGCTGGAGCGGGCCGCGGGCCAACGCGGCGATGTTGGCATGGTGCTGCACGCCCAATGCAGTGCACAGGACTTTTATGCACGGCACGGCTACGCGCCGCGTGGTGAGCGCTTTGATGACGTGGGCATTGCTCATATTGAGATGGTCAAGTGCCTGCCTAAGCCGCAGCCAAGCACCGCCAGTTTGAGCCAGGCCTAGCGAGGAGCCAACAGGCCAGCCGGTTTTAACGGACCCGGCCAAGTGCCACAACAGCCC
>JAYULP010000320.1:0-3738 GCA_043763445.1 Polaromonas sp. | reverse complement strand
CCGCCGGTGCCAGCGCAGCAGCAATCTCGGCCGGGCCTTCAAGGGCAAGACCAGAAAAAAGTGGGGCGTGATGACTGTCCACGCTCATTTAGCGATCTCCCAGGGGGGCAGGTGTCACCGTAAGTCCAGCGTGAATGGGAACTCTCGACTTGGCATGGCCGGTGCCACCCGCATTTTGCCGGGCGTGTGACCCATGCGTAAAAAGCGGGTCAGGCGCCGGCTTTCGGCCTCATACGAGTTAACTGGCAGGCTTTCATAACTCAGCCCGCCGGGATGGGCGACGTGGTACTGGCAGCCGCCAAGTGAGCGCTCCATCCAGGTGTCGACGATGTCAAACGTCAATGGCGCATGTACCCCAATTGACGGGTGCAGTGCTGACGGTGGGTTCCAGGCCTTGTAGCGCACACCCGCCACAAATTCGCCAACTCGGCCGGTGTTTTGCAGCGGCAAGGCACGCCCGTTGACCGTGACCACATAGCGGTTGTCGTTCAAGCCAGTGACATGCACTTCTAGCCGCTCAAGTGACGAGTCCACATAACGCACGGTGCCGCCAGACGAGCCTTCTTCGCCCATCACATGCCAGGGCTCCAGTGCGCTGCGCAGCGTCAGCTCAATGCTGTTGGCCTTGAGCTGCCCGATAAGCGGGAAGCGGAACTCGAAGTGGGGCTCGAACCAAGCCATGTCAAAGTCGTAGCCGGCTTCGTTCAGCTCGCACAGCACATCACCAAAGTCCATGCGAATCAAGCTGGGCAGTAAATAGCGGTCATGCAGCTCGGTTCCCCAGCGCGTCATGCGGCCGTGGTAGGGCTGGCTCCAAAAGCGCGCCACCAAGGCGCGCAACAGCAACTGCTGCGCGATGCTCATCTGGGCATGGGGTGGCATTTCAAACGCGCGCAACTCCAGCAGTCCTAGGCGGCCGGTGGCCGAGTCGGGCGAGTACATCTTGTCGATACAAAACTCGCTGCGATGGGTGTTGCCGGTCACATCAACCAAGATGTTGCGCAGGGTGCGGTCCACAATCCACGGCGGCATGTCGTCGCCGTATTTCTCGCGGTTACTGGCGATTTCACGCAGTGCAATTTCCAGCTCATAGAGCTGGTCGTTGCGCGCCTCGTCCACCCGCGGGGCCTGGCTAGTCGGGCCAATGAACATGCCGCTGAACAGGTAGCTCAGCGATGGGTGGTTGTGCCAGTAAGCGATCAGGCTGGCCAGCAACTCCGGCTTGCGAAGAAAAGGACTGTCGGCTGGCGTCGCGCCGCCCAGCACAAAGTGGTTGCCGCCGCCCGTACCAGTGTGGCGTCCGTCGGTCATGAACTTTTCGGCCGACAGCCGGGTTTCATGTGCAATTTTGTATAAGAACTCAGTGTGCTCCACCAGCTCCCGCCAGTTGTAGGCCGGATGGATGTTGACCTCAATTACCCCAGGGTCGGGCGTGACTTGCAGCATTTTCAGGCGCGGGTCGCGTGGCGGCGGGTAGCCTTCGAGCACAATCGTCACGCCAAGGCTTTGGGCTGTGGCTTCAACGGCGGCCAGCAGGTCAAGATAGTCTTCTAAGCGCTCCAGCGGCGGCATAAAAATATACAGCGCTCCGGTCTCGCCTTTGGTGTTGCGCGGATTGTCTGGGTCAGCTTTGGGCAGTTTTTTCTCGTTCTTTGGGCCATTCGCACGGGCTGCATTGCGCACTTCAACGCACAGTGCGGTGCGGGTAAGCCAAGCGGCCGATTCAAAAGCGTTTGGCGCTCGCACCGGCTCGGTGGCGGCTTTGTCGGCCATGCCTGGCGCTGCAAACTGCATCAGGCGGGCGGCCTCAGGCGGTGCGGCTTGCCCAGTTTTGAAACGGGCCATGTACTGTGCCAAGGCACTGGCGGCTTTTGCGCTGGCGGGGCCGGTGGCGTAACGGGCGCTTAGCGTGGCGGCCGTTGGCAATGTGTCACGCGGGGCAAACGGGTCGGTCTCAATCATGTAGGGGTAGTCGGTTTTGGACACCCAGGGCACTGAGTCCAGCGGCAGGCGGTAGCCCATTGGCGAGTCGCCAGGCATCAAGTACATGCGCTCGTCGCGGAAAAACCAAGGGCCAGTGACCCATTTGGGGCCGGTCAGTGCCGGCTCTGCACGCACACCCGTCGCTTTTGTTTTGGCTGCCGCTTCGGTTTGTAGAGGCAGCACAAAGCCCACAACCGAGTCCAAGCCTTGCATAAAGACACGGCGCAGGCGCTCACGCTCCATCACGTCATCGAGCTTGGAGTCAAACGGGTCCACATTAACCGGCAAGCGCCGCTCGCGCCACAGGTAGTACCAGGTGTCCTCAAAGCCAGGGGTGATGTAGTCCGGTGCCAGGCCCAATTTGCCGGCCAGTGTGGCGACAAAACGCTGTGCATCGGCACTGGTGTAGGCGCACTGCTGACGCTCGTCAGTAAACAGCGCCGGGTTTTGCCAAACCGGCTGGCCGTCTTTGCGCCAGAAAATGCTCAATGCCCAGCGGGGCAACTGCTCGCCGGGGTACCACTTGCCTTGGCCAAAGTGCAAAAAGCCGCCTTCGCCATACTCTGCGCGCAACTTTTGCACCAACTCGGTGGCGTAGCCCCGTTTAGTCGGCCCGAGTGCGTCAATATTCCACTCGGCTGCATCGCGGTCGGCGGTCGCCACAAAAGTGGGCTCACCGCCCATCGTCAGGCGCACGTCGCCGTCTGCTAAGTCCTGGTCAACCAGCTCGCCTAATGCCAGCACAGCAGCCCATTGCTCGTCGGTGTAGGGCGCAGTAACCCGTGGTGACTCGTAGATGCGCTGCACTGCCATGTGGTGGGCAAACTCGACTTCAGACTCGTCCACGCCGCCTTCAATCGGGGCAGCGCTAGACGGCTCAGGCGTGCAGGCCAGCGGAATATGACCTTCACCGGCCATCAGGCCCGATGTAGGGTCCAAGCCCACCCAGCCGGCACCCGGCAAAAATACCTCGCACCAAGCGTGCAGGTCGGTGAAATCCTGCTCCGCGCCGCTAGGCCCGTCGAGTGACTTCACATCGGCTTTGAGCTGAATCAGGTAGCCTGACACAAAGCGTGCGGCCAAGCCAAGATGGCGAAACAGCTGCACCATGAGCCAGCCGGTGTCGCGGCAGGAGCCGCAGGCCAGCGCCAGGGTTTCTTCGGGCGTTTGCACACCGGGCTCCATGCGGATGGAGTATTTGATGTCGGACTGCAGTTGTTGATTCAGGCCGACCAAAAAGTCAATTGTGCGTTTGGGCGTGCGGTCGATTTTCTCGAGATAAGCCTGCAGCAGCGGCGTGGCTTGCTCCTTGACCAAATACGGGGCCAGTTCACGCGCTTGAAGCTCGGCGTAAGCAAAAGGAAACGCTTCGGCCTCGGGCTCCAAGAAAAAGTCAAACGGGTTGAACACCGCCATCTCGACAACCAGGTCAACTGTGACTTTGAACTCGCGCGTCGGCTTTTCAAATACCAAGCGGGCTTGGTAGTTGGCAAACGGGTCTTGCTGCCAGTTGATGAAATGCGCTGATGGTGCAATGGTCAGCGAGTACGACAGCACCCGCGAGCGGCTGTGCGGTGCCGGCCGCAGGCGAATAACTTGGGGCCCCAGGTTGACCAAGCGGTCGTATTGGTAGTGCGTGATGTGGCTAAGCGCAACGTGGATCGACAAAGGGAGCCTCTCTGGATGGACTGCAGGACTGCAAATGGACGGCGAAGGAGTCGGGGCAAGGTGCGGGCAGGCGACACGCCAAAAACG
>JAYULP010000319.1:0-3738 GCA_043763445.1 Polaromonas sp. | reverse complement strand
CCAACGCCGATGTGGTGCAGATGATCGTGGCACATCGCGCTTCGCTCGGCATCACGCCGCGCAAAATCTCCGATGAAGAAATTGTGCAGCGGCTGGTGTATTCACTGGTCAATGAGGCGGCGCACATCCTTGAAGAGGGCATTGCGTCCAAGGCCAGCGATATCGACATGGTCTATTTGATGGGCTATGGCTTTCCAATTTATCGCGGTGGCCCGATGAACTACGCCGACCAGGTGGGTCTGTTCAATGTGGTGCAAGCGATGGACCGGTTTGCTAAAAATCCGATGGACGACGCCAAGTTCTGGCGGCCCGCTCCACTGTTGGCGCGCCTGGCCGCTGAAGGCAAAACTTTCAACTGATCGGGCTTGCCGCTTTGAGCTTTCTACATCCAAAATTTCGGAGAACTTCATGACTTCAGCACTTATCGTTTCAACTGCCCGTACCCCTTTGGCCAAAAGCTGGAAGGGCTCTTTCAATATGACGCATGGTGCCACGCTCGGCGGCCATGCGGTGCAGCACGCGGTCGAGCGTGCTGGAATCGACGCCGGTGAGGTCGATGACGTCATCATGGGTTGTGCCACGCCTGAGGGCGCTACCGGCTCGAATATTGCCCGCCAAATTGCCCTGCGCGCTGGTATGCCCATCACGGTGTCCGGCTTGACGGTGAACCGGTTTTGCTCGTCTGGTTTGCAAGCCATTGCCCTGGCCGCCCAGCGGATCATTGCGGGTGAAGCGGATGTTTATGTGGCCGGTGGCGTCGAGAGTATTTCTTGTGTACAGCAAGAGGCCAACACCCACATGCTGCGCGACGACTGGCTGGCTAAAAACAAACCGGAAATTTATTGGAATATGCTGCAAACGGCAGAGCAGGTTGCCAAGCGCTACGGCATTGGCCGCGACCGGATGGACGAGTACGGCGCGATGAGCCAGCAAAAAGCTACGGCGGCGTTGGCCGCCGGCTTATATACCGCCGAGATTGCCCCCATCCGCGTGACCATGGGTGTGGCCGACCCAGTGATGGGCCTGACGACTAAACAGGTCACTGTCACTCACGACGAAGGCATTCGGCCCGGCACGACCAAAGAAGGCATCAGCGGTATCAAGCCGGCCATTGCTGGCGGCGTAGTGTCCGCTGGCAATGCCAGCCAGTTTTCGGACGGTGCGGGCGCCATGGTCTTGATGAATGAAAAACGAGTGTCATCTCGTGGTTTGACGCCTATCGGTCGGTTTCTTGGGTTTGCTGTGGCCGGTTGCGAGCCTGACGAGATGGGAATTGGCCCAGTATTTGCAATTCCCAAGGTGCTGGCCAAGCTGGGCTTGACCATTGACGACATCGACTTGTGGGAGCTCAACGAAGCGTTTGCAGTACAGGTGCTGTACTGCGCGGACAAGCTCGGCATTCCTATGGAAAAACTCAATGTCAATGGCGGTGCTATTGCAGTAGGCCACCCGTATGGTGTAACCGGTCAACGCCTGACTGGGCACGCCCTGATTGAAGGCAAGCGCCGGGGTGCCAAGCGCGTTTGTGTAACGATGTGCATTGGCGGCGGCATGGGCGCTGCAGGCGTATTGGAAGTTCTTTAATCCACACAAAACCTGACTGCGACAGGGGCTGCGGCGGCGCTTGACAGACGCGTCAGCCGCGCCAAGGCTGCTTTTTTATGCGCAGCGGGCTAACCCCCACACACCATGACGCTCAGAGTTACCCTTGATTTTCTGCTCTATCAGTGGCTTGACGCTGAATCGTTGGCGGCGCGGCCACGGTTTGCCGACCATTGCCGCGACACCTTTGACGCCGTGTTGAACACCTGCGAGCGGATCGCGAGTGAGAAATTTGCACCGTTCAATCGCCTAGTGGACACCCAAGAGCCGCATTTTGACGGCGAAAAAGTCACCTTACCGCAAGCCACACACGAGGCGCAAAAAGCATACGCAGCCTCCGGCATGCTCAGCGCTGCCCAGGACTACGACATGGGCGGCATGCAGCTGCCGTACACGCTAGAGGCGGCGGCCAACGCGTTTTTTGCGATGGCGTCCGTCAGTATTAGCTCGGGCATGCTGACAACGGGCAATGCAAATTTGCTGATGGTGCATGGCACCGCCGCGCAAAAAGACGTTTTTGCCAAAAATGAGTTTTCGGGTCGATTTTCAGGAACCATGTGTTTGTCTGAGCCGCAGGCAGGCTCCTCGCTCAGTGATGTAGCCACCCGCGCGGTGCCAGATGGCGACGGCTTCCAAGCTGACCCGCTGGGCGCACGTTACCGGCTGAGCGGCAACAAGATGTGGATTTCGGCTGGCGAGCATGAGTTGACTGACAACATCATTCACTTGGTGTTGGCCAAAATTGCCGGGCCCGACGGCAAACTGACGGCGGGCACCCGCGGTATCTCGTTGTTCATCGTGCCGAAAAAAATGGTCGGTCTGGATGGCGAGCTGACCGGTGAACGCAACGACGTGGCGCTGGCCGGCTTAAACCATAAACTGGGCTGGCGCGGCACTACCAACGCCTTGCTTAACTTTGGCGAGGGCAAGTATCCGGTGGGCGGTCAGGCCGGCGCGGTGGGCTACCTCGTTGGCAAGCCGAACGAAGGGCTGCGCTGCATGTTTCACATGATGAATGAGGCGCGCATTGGCGTCGGCATGGCGGCGACCATGCTGGGCATGGCGGGCTATCACGCCAGCTTGGATTACGCCAAAAACCGCCCGCAGGGAAGGGCTATGGGCGCTGCTGGTAAAGACGCGTGCGCGCCGCAAATTCGGATCATTGCGCACGCCGATGTCAAACGCATGCTGCTGGCACAGAAGTCGTACTGCGAAGGCGCTCTCGCGCTTGAGCTGTATTGCGCCCGGCTGGTGGACGAGCAGCACACGGCGGCACCGGCCGCTGCCGACCAAGCCCGTATGCTGCTGGAGGTTTTGACGCCGATTGCCAAAAGCTGGCCCAGCGAATGGTGCCTTGAAGCTAACTCGCTGGCCATTCAAATTCATGGCGGCTACGGCTACACGCGCGACTTTGCGGTGGAGCAGTACTGGCGTGACAACCGGCTGAACATGATTCATGAAGGAACCCACGGCATTCAGGCGCTGGACCTGCTGGGGCGCAAAGTGTTGATGGAGCAGGGCAGGGGTTTGGGCCTGCTGGCCGAGCGCATCACCGATACTGCCGAGCGGGCAATTGCAGTGCCCCAGTTCGCCGCCTATGCCAACGCCCTGCGCCAAGCACTGCAGCAAATCGGCAGTGCTACCAAAGCGGCCTGGCTCACTGGCGAGCCCAGCCAGGCACTGGCCAACGCCGTGCCGTATATGCAGGCCTTTGGTCACACGGTGCTGGCTTGGGTTTGGCTCGATGTGGCACTGGCTGTTAGCAAGAGTGACGCTGCGCTATCAGCACCATTTAGCGCTGGCAAAATAGCGGCTATGACTTACTTTTATCACTACGAATTGCCCAAAATAGGGGCCTGGCTGCAAGTGGTGCAGCAACGCGATATGACCTGTGCCAACTTGTCAGAGGAGGCGTTTTAATGGGCTTTTACAAACCCGGCGCCAACCATGCAGTAGAGCCTTCTGTTGCCCGGCTACACAAAATTATTTGGACGCTTATTTTTGGCGGTTTGCTCACGTTGGTGTGGGGAGTTTTTGTCGGAAAAACCGACGACACCCTTGGCTGGCTGATGGCAGCGGCGGGCAGCAGCGCTTGCGCTGTGGGCTGCGTGCTGATTTATGTTCGCTCCCGCACCC
>JAYULP010000318.1:0-1475 GCA_043763445.1 Polaromonas sp. | reverse complement strand
TACTTGCTTGTTTGCTATTAAAAAAATAGCGCTCTGGTGGCGCTCGGGTAGCAACGTCAGCGGGCCTGAGCGGTGCGTTTGATCCGGGTGATCACCAGCTCGTGGCCTTGCACCTGCACCGAAAACTCAACCGCATCGCCAGGCTTGAGGCCTGCAGGCAACTGGCCGGGCTGCACTTCAAACGGCATGGTCATGGCGTCCATGTCAACGCTGGCGATGCGTTGGTGCTTGAGCAGTACCTTGTGGCGCGCAGCGTCCACTGAAATAACCCGTGCCTTGACCCATTCGATGCGGCCAGCTCTGGCTGCTTGACTGGGCAATACGAAACACCCGACAAGTGCCAATGTGCAAAAAATTCGGTAACAAACCATAGTGTTAGAGCGGTGTTCAGAGGCGATCAGGGTGCTCACTGAACGGGGCCGTTGAATGCTGACTGTTGCCCGACTTGTGCCGCCGCATCAGCCAATAGGCCGCAGGCATCACCAGCATTGACAGCAGCGGCGCCGTGACCATGCCGCCCACCATGGGCGCGGCAATGCGCTGCATGACCTCGCTGCCAGTCCCGCTGGTCCACAAAATTGGCAGCAAGCCCGCCAGAATCACCGCCACCGTCATGGCTTTGGGCCGCACGCGCAGCACGGCGCCCTCAAGGATAGCGTCGCGCAGTGCCTCGTCGGTGTTGAGCCCCCGCGCTTGGCGCTCATCCCAGGCCTGCCGCAGGTACAGCATCATGATGACTCCAAACTCAGCAGTCACGCCTGCCAAGGCGATGAAACCGATCACGCTGGCAATCGACAGGTTGTGCCCCAGCAAAAACAACAGCCAGAAGCCGCCAATCAGTGAAAACGGCATGGCCAGCAAAATCAAAAAGGCCTCGTCAAAGCGTTTGAAGGTCAGGTATAGCAGCACAAAAATGATCATCAGCGTAGCGGGAACCACCACTTTGAGTTTGGCCGTAGCGCGCTCAAGGTACTCAAACTGGCCTGACCAGGATACGGCATACCCTGGCGTGAGCTTAACTTGGGCCACAACTGCTTGCTGCATGTCCCGCACGGCTGACTTCAGGTCACGGCCCCGAATGTCGACATAAACCCAGCCCGAAAGGCGTGCGTTCTCGCTGCGCAGCATAGGCGGGCCGTCGCTGATACGCAGGTCGGCCACGTCGCCCAGCAGCACCCGGGCGCCACGCTCGCTCACAAACGGCAGTTGGCGTAGCTTGTCGATAGAGTCGCGCAACTCGCGGGGGTAGCGCACATTGATCGGAAAGCGCTGTAGCCCTTCTACTGTTTCACCGACGTTGTCGCCGCCAATTGCGCTAGCGACCACCGACTGCACATCAGCGATGCTGAGCCCAAAGCGCGCTGCTGCATCGCGCTTGATGTTGACGTCGATATAGCGCCCGCCCGTCAGCCGCTCGGCCAGCGCGCTGCTTACACCCGGCACGCTTTTTAACGCCCGCTCAATTTCGCTGGTAA
>JAYULP010000317.1:0-1479 GCA_043763445.1 Polaromonas sp. | reverse complement strand
ACGGCCTCTATCACGCGGCCCTGCACATCCACGGACAAGCTGTACTCCCAAGTCGTACCGGGTTGCTGGGCCAGCGGTGCTTTTCCCAGCTCGTCAGCCATTTGAGCGCCGGGCAGATCGCGTGCGTCATAGGCGAGATCGGTTTTGTAGACCTTGGCCTTTATATACGCGTCGCGCACCAACGGATTTTTGGTCAGCTCGCCGTAGGCAATACCGGACGTGTGGCGCAGTAAATCCTGAATCGTCGGTTCACGATTAGCCGCGACCAATTTGTAGCTGGTGGCCTGAGTCGCAGCATCGACCACCGGCACACTGACCATAGGGTTTTTAAACGATGGCAAATATTTGGAAACTGGGTCGGTCAGCTGTACTTGGCCGTCCTCCACCAACATCATCAACGCCGTCGACACCATCGGCTTGGTCATGGAGTAGATGCGAAAAATAGAGTCCGCCTTGAGGTCGCCGCCAGAAGCGTTATTGAGCTTTCCAAAAACCTGCGAATAAACCAACTTGCCCTTTCGCGCGATCATGACCACCGCCCCAGGCAGTTTTCCGTCCGCGATTTCCTTATTAAAGGTGCTGGTAATTTTGTTCAAACGCCCGCTGGACATGCCGACTGATTCGGGTGTGGCCGTCGGCAGCGCTTGCGCCATCGCCACCGCCGACAAGATGCAGGCGCTTGCCCCCAGCACAAGTTGTTGCGGCAAAAATCGGGTGAATTTCAGTTTCATAATGATTTCCTCGTTAGCTGGTGGTTATTTTTTGGAATGCTCAGAGCGGTTTTTGCAACTGCTCATGTCAGTGTAGTGGCCTGCAGATTGAACCGCCACACACAGATACCCCTAGAAAAGGGCCAGGTGTCCCGTTTCCCGAGCAGCAACAACGCCAGCAGGTTGGGCTGCCGCTGCTTCTTGCCTTTGAAACTGAGTAAAAAACGACGTCAAAGACTAAAAAAAATCGATATCGCGTACGCTGTTTTCAAATCGCATTCACAAATGTGATTTGGAGCTACTTTTAATGCTTAATAATCGATGTATACCAACAAATACGAGCGTAAGAAGCTACTGATTTAATAGCAGAGTACATGCCCACTTAAGCCGCCAGACGCTGCGAGGCGATCTCCAGCAGGCCGTCAAAAATCAGACTTTCAACCAGCTCGACTTCAACCGACATGCTGGGCACCACCTTCCAGCCCGCGCCGCCCGTCATGATGCATTCGGGCGCTTCGCCGCAGTGGCGGGTGAGGTTTTCGACCATGCGCTGCACAGCTCCGACAATCGCGAAGGTGCCGCCGCTGGTCAGGGCGTCGCTGGTGTTGGTGTCTACTCCTGGCGTAAAGTAAGAAATTTCTTTTCCGCGTAATAATTTACTAACTTCTGTTGCTAAACGTCCTAATGTTTTTCCTTCTGCATCTACCACAAACCATTTCGGCACGTGACATTCCTTTTTGGGGAAAATTGTTTTCATACGATTTTTTTA
>JAYULP010000316.1:0-20709 GCA_043763445.1 Polaromonas sp. | reverse complement strand
CCGAATACACCTTTGACATTGACTTGGCGGTGGCCAAAAACAATGAAAACCCGGTGTACTACGTGCAGTACGCGCACGCCCGCATTTGCTCAGTGCTGGCCGCTTGGGGTGGCGAGGTGGCGAGTTTGCAGCAAGCAGACCTGTCAGCGCTTGACACCGCCCCCGCGCAGTCGCTCATGCTGCAGCTGTCCAAATACCCCGACATGCTGGCCCACGCAGCGCAGGGTTTGGCCCCGCACGATGTGGCGTTCTACCTGCGCGAGTTAGCCGCCAGCTACCACAGCTACTACGCCGCCGAGCGCATTTTGGTGCCGGACGATGCGCTCAAACAAGCCCGGCTGGCGCTGGTCGCCAGCACCGCGCAGGTGTTGCACAATGGCTTGGCCGTGTTGGGGGTGAGTGCCCCGCAAAAAATGTGAGCCCCCAATGACCTTACCCACTGAGTCCAGCGTGAAGAAAAAAAGCCAGCAACGCTTTGCAAAGCGGCGACTTTGCAGCGTGGACCATCAGCGCGGCGGTACGTTTTTAGGTGTAATCATTGGCGCTTTGATTGGCCTTGGCGCGGCCTTGGCGGTGGCGGTCTACATCACCAAGGTGCCTGTGCCTTTCATGAACAAGGGCGTGTCGCGCAATGCAGACAGTGACGCGATAGAGGCACAGAAAAATCGCGACTGGAACCCCAATGCGGCCCTAGCCGGCAAAGCCGTGGTCAAGCCGCCGCTGCCCGCTCAGCCTGAGCCGGAGCCCTCAGTGAGCCTGCCCGCTGCGGTGGTGGTAACGCCGGCCGAGCCCGCCGTGGCGGTGATTGTGCCTACGCCTGTGCCTGTGCCGCGCCCGCCCAAGCCGCCGGCGGTGGCCGCCGACCCGCTGGGCGAGCTGGTCAAGTCGCGTGCGGACGCGGCAGCGGCCAACGCCGGCGCTGACCCGTTTAGCTACTTTATCCAAGCGGGCGCCTTTCGTACCCCTGAAGACGCCGAGCAGCAGCGTGCCCGGCTGTCGCTGCTGGGCATGCAGGCCAAAGTCAGCGAACGAGAGCAGTCGGGGCGCACCGTGTACCGTGTGCGGCTAGGGCCATTTGACAAAAAAGACGAGGCCGACAAAGCCAAAGACCGGCTGGACAACAACTCGATCGAAACCGCACTGGTACGGGTGCAGCGCTGAACTTTTTGGTCTGCCTGCCGCTCGAAGTCAGCGGGCTTCGGGCCGGCGGTTGGTTTTTTTAATGTTTTTGTTTTTTAAGCTTGCCAGTTTTTTTGACGGAGAAAAATACATGCATCGACGACGCGAGTTTTCCCTTTGCGCTGCCGCCTTCGTAGCCGGCTCTTGCGCTGCTTTTGCGCCCGTCGCGCGGGCCCAGTCAGGCGCTTTCAAAGAAGGCACCGACTATTTGACGCTGGACAAGCCGGCCCCGGTTGACAGTCCGGCCGGCCAAGTTGAGGTGGTCGAGTTCTTCTGGTACAGCTGCTCGCACTGCAACTCGTTTGAGCCGCAGCTAGACGCCTGGTCAAAAAAGCAAGCCAAAGACGTGGTGCTCAAGCGCACGCCGATTGCTTTTCGGCCAGACTTTGAGCCGCAGCAGCGCTTGTACTACGTGCTCGAAGCGCTCGGCAAACTCGACGAGCTGCACAAAAAAGTGTTTGCTGCGATTCATGTTGACAAAAACCCGCTGGCGTCCGCCGACGAAATCTCGACCTGGGCGCAAAAGCAGGGCCTGAACAAAGCCAAATTTGTCGAGCTGTACAACTCTTTTTCGGTCAGCACCAAAACGCGCAAGGCAACCCAGCTGCAGGGCGCTTTTAATGTTGACGGCGTGCCGGCTTTGGGCGTTGCCGGGCGCTACTACACCTCGGGCTCCATGACCGGCAGCATGCCTAAAGCGCTGGCGGTGGTGGACGCGCTGGTTGCCCTGGCCCGCAAACCCAAATAATCGCGGTTTCATTGCACTGCTGGCAACCTCCTGTTGGCCATTGCGGCGGCGGCTTTATGTTTTTGGCACTGCTAAGCCGCACGTTCTTGGGTGCAAGGCTAAACCCGGTCGGTATAATCCGGTTTCCCGTCGTAAGCAAGATTCGTGCCTTTATGAACTATCCTTTGCCTACTTTGATTGCCCTTGCCAGCTTAGTGTTGGCAGTAGCGAGCCCAGCGGCGGCTGAAAAAGCCGACCGTGACAAGCCGATGAACGCTGAGGCCGATGCTTTGCGCTACGACGACCTAAAGCAAAGCAGCGTATTTACCGGCAACGTGGTCATCACCAAAGGCACCACAGTGCTGCGCGGGGCGCGCGTTGACATCAGCCAAGACCCGCAAGGCTACCAGCAAGCGATTGCCGTGGCGGCACCGGACAAACTGGCCTACTACAAGAAAAAGCGCGATGGTGTGGACGAAACTATTGAAGCCGAGGGCGAACGCATTGAGTACGACAGCCGCGCTGACGTGGTGCGCTTTATCAAACGTGCGGTAGTGCGGCGCTACAGCGGCGCTACGCTACTCGACGAGACCACCGGCTCGCTGATCGTGTACGACAACACCACTGATGTGTTCTCGGTTGACGGCGGGGTGCAAAACGCCACCGCCACCAACCCGAGCGGGCGGGTGCGCGCCATGCTGTCGCCGCGCAGCACCGCGCCGGTTAACACGACGCCGAACGTCACCCCGCGGCTGCGCGCCAGCCCAGCTTTGGGCGGGACCGGCGCACCTTGAGACGCGCTCGGGTTTGCGCTCATCAATTTTTCAACCGATTGGGTACCGCATGGATGTGGCAGCAAAGGCAGTGACGGCAACTACTGCGGCTAGCGCCGGTGAGCAGCACGGCGTGCCCAGCCGCTTGGTAGCCCAGGGTTTGCAAAAAGCTTACGGCAGCCGCAAGGTCGTCAAAGACGTGTCCCTGTCAGTGCAAAAGGGCGAGGTAGTGGGCTTGCTTGGGCCGAATGGCGCGGGCAAAACCACCTCGTTTTACATGATCGTGGGGCTGGTACGGGCCGATGGAGGCATGATTTCAATTGACGGCCAAGCCGTCGAGCACATGCCGATTCACCAGCGTGCCCGCTTGGGTCTGAGCTACTTGCCGCAGGAGGCATCAATTTTCCGTAAGCTGACGGTGGAGCAAAACGTGCGTGCGGTGCTGGAGCTGCAGCACGACGCCCGCGGCAAAACGCTCAGCGCGGCCAGCATCCAGATGCGCCTGGATGCGTTGCTGCAAGACCTGCGGGTCGATCACCTGCGGGACTCACCGGCGCTGGCGCTGTCAGGCGGTGAACGCCGCCGGGTAGAGATCGCTCGGGCGTTGGCCACCCAGCCACGTTTTATTTTGCTCGACGAGCCCTTCGCTGGCATTGACCCGATTGCCGTGATCGAGATTCAGCGGATCATCAGTTTTCTCAAAAGCCGCGGCATCGGCGTGCTGATTACCGACCATAACGTGCGTGAAACCCTCGGTATCTGCGACCATGCCTACATCATCAGTGACGGCCATGTGCTGGCCAATGGCACCCCCACCGAGATCGTTGAGAACGCCGATGTGCGCCGCGTCTACCTCGGTGAACATTTCAAAATGTAGCCAAATGGGTTTTGTCTTGCTCATGACGCTCTGGGCGCTAGGCCATCTTGTGGCTTGCCCGCCTAGGTCGCGGCGCGAAAGTAGCCAGGCCGCAGGCCGGAGCCGACTGCCGTGAAGCCGGGCCTGTCCTTGCGGATGTCGCAGCACCTGGCGCTGACGCCGCAGTTGCAGCAGTCTATCCGGCTGCTGCAGTTGTCGAGCCTGGAGCTAAGCCAGGAGGTCGAGCAAATGCTGAGCGAAAACCCGTTTCTCGAAGTGGCTGACGATGCCGCTGTGCGCGAAGAGTTCGGCTTAGCGCAAACCGACACCGCCATCAGCCCGGATATCCACGAGCTTGAGTTTGCTTCTGATTCAATAGCGCTACAGGCAACAGAGGCAAGGGCCAGTAGCTCAAACGATACTGAAAATCTAACGCCAGTACCAACCGAGGCTTCATCCGAGGCCTCGCTCGAAGAAAGCTGGGACGGTGATGGCATGCTCGAGACCAGCCCTGATGACAGCGAGTGGGGAAGCGATGCGCCCGCACGAAAAAACAACCTCGACGACAGCGAGACTCAAGCGTGCGAGCTGACCGGTGCCCATGTGTCGCTGCAAGACCATTTGCACCGGCAGGCGCTGGCGCTGCGGCTGTCGCCAGAAGACCGCGCTGCGTTGCATTTTTTGATTGAGTCACTCAACGACGACGGCTACCTTGAAGACACAACCGCGTCGCTCGCTGAAGGACTGGCGGGCGATGACCTGGCCCAGCGCGAGGCGCTGGTGCAGCACTTTGCGGTGGTGCTCAAGCTGTTGCAGCACATGGAGCCCGCCGGAGTTGGTGCGCGCGGCCTTGCAGAATGCTTGGCACTCCAGCTGGCAGATGCCCCTGATACCGATGCAGTGCGCGCCGCCCGTCTGGTGTGCAGGCAGCCGCTGGCGTTGCTGGCCAAGCGCGATGTCAAGCGGCTCGCCGCTGTGTGCGACTTTGCCGAAGCGGTGATTAAAAGCGCCATCGGCCTGATTGGCCGACTTGACCCCAAGCCTGGCCGCCGTTTTGTCAATCTTGAGCGCAATGTGGTTGTGCCCGATGTGCTGGTGGTCAAAGCCGGCCGTGGCTTGAAAATTGCGCTCAACAGTGACGTGATGCCGCGCCTGCGGGTACACGACATGTACGCCAGTGCCCTCAAGCAGCACAAAGGCCAGAACGGCGCGGCGCTGCAGCAGCATCTGCAAGAAGCGCGCTGGTTCATTAAAAACATTCAGCAGCGCTTTGACACCATTTTGCGGGTAAGCCGGGCGATTGTGGAGCGGCAAAAAAACTTCTTCACCCACGGGGAGCTGGCAATGCGGCCGCTGGTGCTGCGTGAAATTGCCGATGAGCTGGGCCTGCACGAGTCGACCATTTCCCGGGTGACTACCGCCAAGTACATGAGTACGCCGTTTGGTACCTTTGAGCTGAAATACTTTTTCGGCTCGGCGTTAAATACCGAAACGGGTGGCAATGCGTCCAGCACCGCCGTGCGGGCGCTGATTAAGCAGTTTGTGTCGTCCGAAAGTCTGAAAAAGCCGCTCAGCGACCATCAAATCTCCGACATGCTCAAAGAGCAGGGCATCGAATGCGCCCGCCGCACTGTGGCCAAATACCGCGAAGCCTTGCGCATCGCCCCAGCCAACCTGCGTAAGTCGCTGTAGCTATGGCTTTTTCACTCGTTTGCTGCGTTTTATTTTTTGCTCCTTAACTCAGCTCTGCGCGCCAGCAAAGGCAGCACACTGCCTGCACTTACCGCGAAACTGAGGCCATTTTTCTTGCTGGCAACACGCCCCACTTTATGAACCAACTCCAACTTTTTCTGCCCTGCGCCGCTGGCGTCGAAATCCTGCTGGCCGCAGAAGTCCAGCGTATTACCGGCCTGGCGGGCAAGGCCTGGCGCGCTGGCGTGCAACTGCAGGGCTCGTGGCGCGAGGCGCAGCAGCTCAATTTGCACAGCCGCTTGGCGCAGCGCGTGCTCATTGAGCTGCACCACGGCGCCTACCGCAGCGAGCAGGACCTGTACAGCGCGGCCGCCAGCGTGGCCTGGGAGATATGGTTCACGCCGCAGCAAACCTTTAAGGTGGAGATCACTGCTCAGCACAGCCCGCTGACCAGCCTGAACTTTGCCGCGTTGAAGATCAAGGACGCGGTGGCCGACCGATTTCGCCACAAGTTCAATGACGTTCGGCCCAGCGTGGACACCCGCTGGCCCGATGTACGGGTATACGCGCACTTGAGTGTGGACACGGTGACGCTCTACATCGACACCTCGGGCGAGCCGCTGTTCAAGCGCGGCTGGCGCGAGGACAAGGGCGACGCACCACTTAAAGAAACGCTGGCCGCCGCGGTAATTGCGGCCAGCGGCTGGGGCAACGGCCACGAGGGGCTTTGCAAGGCGGGCGTGCCCCTGTATGACCCTTGCTGTGGCTCCGGCACCATTGCCATTGAAGCCGCGCAAATTGCCTGCAGTATTGCGCCCGGCATCAACCGCCGCTTTGCGTTTGAAAAGTATTTGCCGTTTCAGCCCCATGTGTGGGACGGCCTGCTGGACCAGGCCGAGGCGGCGATTACAGCGCCTTGCGCGCCGGTGTTTGGCAGCGACGTTTCATTTCGGATGGTGGACTTTGCCGAGCGCAATGCCGAGCGCGCCGGGGTCGCCAACGCGGTTCAGTTTCGGGGTGGTGACGCGCTGCAGCGGCTGCCGCCAGCGCCAACCGGTGTGATGCTGGTCAACCCACCGTATGGCGAGCGCATTGATGTGGCCGGCGTAGCCGGCACACCCTCAGTGCAGGCCCGTGACCAGCGCCGTGCCCAACAGTTTGAAGGCCAGGCGATTGATGACTTCGGCCAGCCGATTTTCAACGACGGCAGCGACTGGCCGCCTGAGGTTCCCCGCCGCAACCGTGCCGCTAACCCGGGGCGCGAGCAAGCGCAAAACGCTTGGGGCGAAGAGGCGTCAGACTTTTTTGTGCAGCTCGCTGCCCACTGGAAGAAACACTACGCCGGCTGGACGGCCCATGTACTGACGCCCGAGCTGAAGCTGCCCAACAAAATGCGGCTCAAAGAGTCGCGCCGCGTGCCGATGTGGAACGGCCCCATCGAGTGCCGCTTGTTTCGCTTTGACATGGTGGCCGGCTCTGCGCGCGCTAAAGCTGGCTCCTCGGCGCCGTGACCTCGCGGCCGCTGGTGCTGGACACCAACATTGTGCTGGACGTCTTCTTGTTTGCTGATGCGGCCGTGCAACCGCTGCGCGTCGGCTTGGTGGCCGGGCAATGGGACTGGCTAGCGACCGAGGCCATGCGCGCCGAACTGGCGCGCGTGCTGACTTACCCACAAATCGCTGCTCGTCTGGCCCGCTACCCGCTCAGCGTTGAGGCGGTGTTGGCCCACTTTGACCAGCACACCCGCTGCGTCGGCGTAGCAGTCAAAGCCAGCCTGACCTGCAGTGACGCCGATGACCAACGCTTTATTGACCTGGCGGTAGCGCACCGGGCCGTGCTGCTCAGCAAAGACCGGGCCGTGCTGTCGATGGCCAACAGGCTCCGAGCCCTTGGGGTGACGGCTTGCCGCACGCTGCCGCTGGAGTAACGGCCTGGGCAGACGCTTGCCAGCGGCAACGTGCTCACTGCATAAACCAGCCATGGCTGACGACCAGCGACTGGCCAGTTAGCGCATTGGAGCCAAAGCCGGCAAACAACAGGGCCACCTGCGCGACATCTGCGACGGTAGTGAACTCACCGTCCACCGTGTTTTTGAGCATGACTTTTCCCACCACGTCATCCTCGCTAAGTCCCAAGGCCTTGGCTTGCTCTGGAATTTGCTTTTCAACCAGTGGCGTGCGCACAAACCCAGGGCAGATCACATTGGCCCGGATGCCGTGCTGGCCGCCCTCTTTAGCCACCGTTTTGCACAAGCCGATCAAGCCATGCTTGGCCGTGACATAGGCCGACTTCAGCGCCGACGCCTCCTTGGAGTGGACCGAGCCCATGTAGACGATGCTGCCGCCGTTGCCCGAGGCTTTCATGTGGGGCATACAGGCTTTGGTGGTCAGAAAAGCGCCGTCCAGGTGAATGGCCAGCATCTTTTTCCAGTCAGCAAACGGAAACGACTCAATCGGGTGGACGATCTGGATGCCCGCGTTGCTGACCAGCACGTCCACGCCACCCCAAGCGGCAACGACTTCGGCTACTGCGGTGTTGACCTGGTCTTCGCTGGTCACATCCATCGTTACCGCCATAGCGGTGCCGCCAGAGCGGGTAATGTCGTTTGCCGCGGCCAGCGCAGCGTCTTTGTTCATGTCGGCAACCGCTACCTTGGCGCCTTCTAGGGCAAACAAGCGTGCAATTTCTTTGCCAATGCCGCTAGCGGCACCGGTGACGATACAAATTTTATTTTTCAGCTTCATAAGCAACCTTTCGATGAGCTGGTGGGAAGCCCAGCAGTTTGACAGACTCGAACAACCTCAGCGAGTGGCGTGGTGAACGAGCCACCCGGCTGCTCAGGGCGCATCTGTGGCGCGGTGCCTGCGGCGCTGGGCTGGCAGCTTGGCGCTGCGCTGGGTCAGGTCAAAAACATGCACGCCAGGGTTGTGAGCCGGGGCGGCGGCGTGGGCCAGCCAGCGCGGGTCTTGCACGCTGTGCAAAGCGTCGGCATGGCCGCTGGCCCAGTGCTCTTGCATTGTCAGGCGGGAAAATTCGTAGTCTTTTGACTGGCCTTCATAGGCCTTGCTGCGGTAGATCAAATGCACAACATCGACGTTGCACTCGGCGCGCACGTTGGACAGCGCAACGGCGTCCGGGTCGCGTCGCAGCGAAGCGGGCAACTTGGCGAGCAGACGTTTAGCGGCTTGCGAAATAGCCTGCAGGTCCAGCTCGGTGCGGGTGTTAAGCCGGGTACGGCTGGAGAACCGAATTTCTTTTTCCCGCTCAATGGCCTCAGCCATGGTGCGGGGCAACTCGCCCTGAGCCGCAAAAAGATCAACTTGGAAGATCGTTCTTTGGCCCGTCCCGGGCTGGTCCAGCACGTACTGAAGCGGCGTGTTGGAGACAAGCCCGCCGTCCCAGTAATGCTCGCCGTCAATTTCAACCGGCGCAAAGCCCGGCGGCAGTGCCCCGCTGGCCATGATGTGGCGCACATCCAGCGTTTGCTGCGCGGAGTCGAAATACTCAAAATTACCACTGCGAATATTTACCGCCCCCACTGACACCCGAATGTCCCCCGAGTTAAGTCGCTTAAAGTCAATCAGGCGCGTCAGCGTCTGCTGCAACGGCGAGGTGTCGTAGTAACTGATGGCGCCGGGCGTTCCCGGCACTTGCAGCGCCGCGGGCGGAAAGCGCGGCGTAAAAAAGCCTGGCACGCCAAACAGCACGACGCTGGCGGCGCTGGCTTCGTTCATGGCCTGCCGCGCGCTTGCACCGGCCGATGCCAGCAGTGGCTGCGGCTGCAAGGCGGCACTGACAGTGTGCCAAAATTCGCGCAGGCGACTGAGCCGGTGTGCCGGCTGGTTGCCCGCAATCAGCGCCGCATTGATGGCACCAATCGAGATACCCGCCACCCAGGTGGGCGCGCCACCGTTGGCGTTCAGTGCCTCAAACACGCCGCCTTGGTAAGCGCCCAATGCACCGCCGCCTTGAAGAACAAGGATGCGCTGGGCTGCGGTGCCGGCAGACGGTGCAGAGTGTGCCAACATAAACAATCCTTTGGTCGGTGGGCAGACGCCATAGTACGCCTTGCGCCAGGCGCCTCACGCGCTGCGCTTTGGCTCAGCTGCGCTGCACCCAAAGCCCCAATAAACTACGGCCACACCTTAAGCGCGCCACCTGACGCTTACCCCTACCCTTTTTTTTCTCATGCACCCTACCGACTTAATGCCTGTTGTGACCCCCGCCGTTGCCGACACTGCCTTTATGGAGGTGCAAGCGTTTGACGCGCTGGACGCCATCCTCGACGACCTGCGGGGCCGCTACGACGAGACCCCGCAGTGGGAGTTTTGTGAAGGCTTTTTAGCTGCCGTAATTTGTTCACGCCGGCCAATTCCACAGGACGAGTACTTGCAGGCGCTGCTGGGCACGCCCATGGCTGGCGAGGCGGCTGACGAGGAAAGCGGCTCGTTTGCCAGCGCCGAGCAAAAGTCCCGTTTCTTGGCGCTGTGGCAGCAGCGCTGGGCCGAGGTGGCCGCCGCGCTGGACTCGCAGGTTGACTCGCTTGAAGACGACCGCTGCTACCACCCGCAAGTCATGGATATACGCAGCGCCGTGGCGGATATGCCGCCCGCGGAGCAAGCGAGCTTTAACGGCGAAGACCTGCCGGCCTTTGCGCAGGTCTGGGCGCTGGGCTTTATGTTTGCGGTGGAGTACTGGCCCGAGGACTGGGTTGCCCCGCGCGACAAAGACGCCGCCAAGTGGCTGGACGACGCGTTGCAGTCAGTGGTCGCCATGAGTGAGGACGACACCGGCACGCCCGAGGTCTCGCCCCTGGCCGACGGCGGTGCGCCTAGCACCAGCATTGCGCGCTTGAACGCGTTTGGCGAAGCCATTTGGGCCGTCTATGACCTGCGAGAGCTGTGGAAAACCATTGGCCCCAAGGTCAACACCGTGCGCGCCGCCGTGGTGCCGGGCCGCAATGACGCGTGTTCGTGCGGCAGCGGCAAAAAGTACAAAAAATGCTGCAGCGCTTGAGCGGTTTGAGCCGCGCAGGCATACCAGGTAGCCGCTATAGTTTAAGTAGCTGTGCAGGCACTAAAAATAACGGCAGGAAGTAGTTTGGGCATAAAAAGCGTTAAAAATTTGTGGTGTGACTGTTGGCGCGAGTCCGGTTACGGCTTGACCGCTGAAGCGGCCCAAGCGGGCCTAAAACGCTGGTCTGTCGCGGCCAGGTAGCGAAAGAAAAAAATTGACTTCTGCAAACCAGCGCTCTGCGCTTTCGGCAAGCGCAGCGCCAGCACCGATGGCGGTGCCGCTGTCGGTGCTCGTGCGCGACGGGGCAATGGTGATGGACTTGCTGCGCTGTACAACGCTGATTTCAAGCGGCCCGCACCGCGGTGGGCTAACCAGCAGCCGCTATGTGGTGAACTACACCGTGAGCACTGATTTTTGCCCAGTGGATGTGCCGGCCAGCATCGTCGCCAAGCTCACTGCGCTGGGCTTGCCACCGGAGCAGTGCACCGCCTGTTTAACGGCAGTGAAGGTAGAAAACTGCACCTCGGCACAGGCGTGCGATGGCAGCGTTTGCTGCACCGTGTGGGTCACGGCAGGCATTGGTAACTTGTCAAGTCCTGGGCTTACCGCGGTGTTTGCGCCAGCGCCCGGGACCATCAACATCATCGCGCTGGTGCAGGCTGATGTGCCGCCATCAGCGCTGGTCGAAGCCGTTCAAATCATCACTGAAGTCAAGGCCCGCACACTGGCGGGCCGCCTCACCCAAGACGGGCACCCCGCCACAGGAACAAGCACCGACACCGTCACCGTGGTGCAACTGCCAGGGCCGCCGTCGCCGTATTGCGGCGCAGTGACGCCCGTTGGCTTTTGCTTGGCCCAGGCCACACAAAAAGCGCTGTTGTCGGCCTTAATGGCGTGTGATGCAGCCAAAGTAAGCGCTGACCTTGCACGGCCTGCCACCGCCAAAAAACTGCTGGCTGACCCTGAAAAAAAACGCGGCCAACGCCCCGAACAGTTCGCCGGGCCGCTGTGTTGAGCTGAAAATTTTTGCCGCTACGGGCGTGTTCGTTGGCTACCCCACTGCACTGGGCCAGCCACAGCGCCAAAGGCCTGAAAAGGCCCAGTGTGCCCCTGAGCACCGCACCATGCTGGCGTGTTGCAGTGCAGCTGCTGGCCACCGGCGCGGCCAGCGCGCGCACTGCGGTTTAATGCCCACAGCCTGCACGCGAGTCGCAGCAGGCTGTGGGCGGGACTTTTGGCCTGCAAAAGCCATGCAAATAGCTTCGGCGCGCGCGACTCGGCACCGCCAAGCCCCCGCTGCTGCCCTGGCCGCCAAGCCTGGAGTTTTGGACGACTCGCCGCCACCGCGCAGCCCGGGCATGGCGATGAAGCAGCGCGTCGCCGGCCGCAACACCACACCACATCACTGGCGACCGCCCAAAACCGTGCTGCAGCAGCAGCGCCGGGCAAGCGGTTTGCCGAGGCACCGCCCGCGAGAGCTGCGCCTGAGCAGACGTGCCGTTGACCTCAAAGCGGCTAGACGCCCACACCACCCACACCACCATCACCGCCCACGCCTAAAAGCCAGTTTATGGCGGGCCCGCGGGAGTGTCGGTTTGACCGGCAATGCCAGCGCCCTGCACCAGCAAAATCAGGCGGCCAAGGGCGTAGTGGGTTGTACTGGCACGCACAGCGGCGCGGTTGCCGGGGAACTGCTGGACTTCAGCTACCTCAGCTACCTTGCAAAGCGAGCCATCGGTTGTGGACGCACGCAGCGCAAAACCAAACCAAACGGTGCCCACCGGTTTGTCAATGCTGCCGCCGCCCGGACCGGCTACCCCTGTTACCGCTACGCAAACTTGCGCGCGCGAGCGCGCCAGTGCGCCGGCCGCCATGGCGCGTACCACCGTCTGGCTGACCGCACCATGTTGGACAATTAATTTGTCACTGACACCCAGCAGCTCGGTTTTGGCAGCGTTGGAGTAGGTCACAAAACCGCGTTCAAACCAGTCGCTGGAGCCTGCCAAGTCGGTGCAGGCCGCAGCAATCAGGCCGCCGGTGCAGCTCTCGGCGGTGGCCAGCTGCCAGCCGCGTGCGCGCAGCAGACGCGACAGCGCAAGCACCAGCCCTGGCAGTTCGAGCGCGGCGAGTGCGGGGTCTAGCGGCGCAGTCATCTACACAAACCGCCACAGCGCAATGACCAGCAGGGTGCAAAAAGCGGCCACAAAGTCGTCAAACAAAATGCCAAAGCCGCCGCGTGCGTTTATGCCCTTGAAGGCGTGGTCAGCCCAAGCCACCGGGCCGGGTTTGACGGCATCGAAAAAGCGAAACAGCCCAAACGCGACAATCTGCGCCGTCAGCGACGCGGGCGTGACCAGCCACAGCACCAACCAAAACGCCACCACCTCGTCCCAGACAATACTGCCCGGGTCAGCCACATTCATGTGCTGGGCGGTGACGGTGCAGGCCCACCAGCCAACCAGCGTGCTGGCGGCAATCAGCGCACCCATGCCAAAGTCGCCCAGCCAGCGCTGCAGCACCAAAAACGACAGCCAAGCCCACAGCGTGCCGGCGGTGCCGGGCGCCACTGGGCTCAGGCCGGAGCCAAAACCCAGCGCGATAAAGTGCGCGGGGTGGGCCAGCATGAAGCTCGCGCTGGGGCGAACCGGGCCGTTGGCGGTGTCAGCGGTGTCAGTGGGCAGGCTTAAAGGGGCTTCAGTCATGGTGTGATTATCGTGACGATACAGCGCCATATTGAGCTCGACATTAGCCGGAATCCGGCGGCTTTTTGCACCGTTGAGCGCGGCTTATGCGCTGCGCTGCACCCTGGCGGGCGTGAGCTACTGCAGTAGCTGCTGGCGTTAGCCGGTGGATATGGCGCCGTCGCCCGGCTGGGCCAACTGCAGGGACAGTCTGCACAGCCTGGCGGCGCCAAGGCCCGGCGACCGCCATCAGGCAAAGTGGTCAAACGAGGCAAAGCGCTGAGTCACACGCTGGCCAGCGCCGTCGATCAGGCGCAAGCCGAGCGCCGACTCAATGCTGCCGATGTGCGTGACCGGGGTAGCGCTGCGGGTGGCAGCACGGGCTACGTCGCGGCGCTTCGCAGCCGGGGCGGTAAACACCAGTTCGTAGTCGTCACCGCCTGCCAGCACACACTGCAGCGCGATTTTTGGATCAATTAAGCCGCTGGCCGTCGTTTTAATTGCATTAGTAGCTAGTAATTTAATAGCAACAGAAGTATCGACGGTAGCCCCCACCTGGGATGCGTTGAGCAGGTGGCCCAAGTCGCCCAGCAGGCCGTCGCTGACGTCAACGGCGGCGCTGGCCACACCGCGCAGCGCTTGGCCAAGGCCAACGCGGGGGCTGGGTTGCTCTAGCCGCTGGCGGGCCAGCAGCAGCAGTGCAGCGGGCAGGCTCAGCGCGCCGCGCAGCGCCAGCAGCGCCAGCCGGGCGTCGCCCAAGGTGCCGCTGACATAAATATCGTCACCTGCCTGTGCGCCCGAGCGCAGCAGGGCAGCACTGCGGCCGTTGACCACCGGCACTTCGCCGAACACGGTAATGCAGATATTCAAGGGGCCTTGTGTGGTGTCGCCACCGATGAGCTCGCAGCCGTGTGCATCGGCCAGAGCCAGTAAGCCGCGTGAAAACGGGGCCAGCCACGCGTCGTCGGCCTGCGGCAAGCTCAGCGCCAGGGTAAAAGCCAGCGGCGTGGCGCCGCAAGCGGCCAGATCGCTCAGGTTAACCGCCAACGCTTTGTGGCCAAGCGCAGTGGGGTCCACATTCGCAAAAAAGTGGCGGCCTTCAACCAGCATGTCGCAGGAAATAGCCAGTTGCGTGCCAGGCCGTGGCGCTAGCAGCGCGCAGTCGTCGCCTACACCGAGCACCGCGCGCGGCGTGGCTCGCTTGAAATAGCGTGCAATCAGATCGAATTCACCCATTACCCGAGGATACCGTGTGCCTGTCGTCAGCACGCTGGCGTGTCCAGACGCCTACTTGCCGGCCTGCCAGTGCTGGCCGGCCGCCACAAACCCTCAGCGCAAGCGGGGTAAAAACTAAGCCAGCGGCGCACACCTGCCCGCACTTGCCCGATGGCGGCCAGGGCAGCCCCGACCGGCTGCACGCTGGTTAGCCGGGCAGAAAAAACCGGCTGGGCTGGGTCCGCCAACGCGCCCAAATGGCGGCACGGATGCGGGCCCGGTTCACCCTGCTGACGTTGTGCGCCTGCAGCGCTAGCCGAAACGCTAGGTAGAAGCTAACACTCAGATTCAAGGCGCCAATCAGCGGGATGGCGGCCATGCAAAACCAAATGGTGCTGTTTGAAAATGCGCCCAGTCCTAGCGACACGCCGGCCGCTGCCAGCTGCCCAGCCGACAGGGTGACGTGCCGCGCTTGCAGCTCAAAGCCAAAAAAACCGGTAAAGGCGGGAATCAGGCCCAGCATGAAGCCCAGCGCGGTGTTGGACGCAAAGCCTGAAATATTAGCCCGCATGAAGGCCGACCAGCGCGCAGCACGCGCTGCGCCCAAAAACGCAGTGATGCGTGGGTTGTGCCTCAAGGCCGAGTCCAGTCGGTGCAGCACAAACCAGTTTTCGACCCAGCCTGCGGCCACGCTGGCGGCAAACAAAACGCCGCCGGTAAAGCCCGCCCACAGCAGGGTTGGGCCCAGTAAGGTCAGGGACTGCAGCACATGCTCGGCTTCTTGTTGGCCGATCATGGGCCGGCCCAGCAGCAGCATGATCACCGTGTTGACCAGCAGCACGGTGGGCACCACCAAACACACATTGCCCAACACAGCCGCCGCTTGCGAGCGCATCAGGTGGCTGACTTCGTCCACAAAGCTGCTCAGCGCTGCCTGGGAGTCAATGTCTTTGAGTTTTACTGCCATCGCATGAGCGGTCATGGCCGGCTGCTTGGTGGCCAGCGTGAAGTGCAGCAGCTGAATCACGATGAATGACGCTGAATAGGCTACGGCCGACCAAAAACCACCCCAAAACGCCGACAGACCCAGGCCAACAATCATGAATTTGAGCAGCGTGGTAAGCGCGGTAATGGCGCCGCCGCCCATGGCCTTGCCCAGCATGTCCATGTACTCGGTGCGGTTACGGGTGATGTAGCGCTCACCGGTTTGGGCGCTGCGCTCCGCCATTTTGGCCGACAGCAAGGTCGAGTTGGCACTGATCAGGCTGCCGATACTTTTGCCGTCCTGGCCAATGACCACCCGGCGGGCCAAGAGCCTGAGTGCAGCGGCGGCTGGGCTGGGCGCAAGCAGTGCGTCCAGCAGCTCACGCACCCGCATAATGCGCGCCCGCAGCTGGCGCAGCCGGAACACCATACCAACCGAAATGCCGTGGTCTTCAAGATGCGTGTAGACGCTGGTCACTGCCTGGCGACAGCCGTCTAGGCGCTCGCGGTAGCGGGCAATCACCGCTGCCAGTGCGGCGTCTGCTAGCGGCTCATGGCCGTGCGCATGCTGGGCCTGCGCGCTAAAAAACGCCTCCCGTAGCGCATCGACATCAGCGGCCAGCGCGTGAAACACGCGCGACTCTTGGGTCGCCGGGTCCATGCGCAGGCGCAGCTCAGGTGCAAACCCGGTGGCCTGAATTTGCGCGGTGCAGTAAGCCAGCGCGTCCATCACCCGGTGCTGCCAGCGCTGGGTGTCAGCGCTCAGGTCGCTCGACAGCAAAGCGCACAGCTGATGGACTTGTTGCTCGCTGATGGCCAGCAGCCAATGTGCATCAAAACGGCGAGAGGCAGCCAGCAAAAAAAGCTCGGAGGCATCGCGGGTCTCGGGTGTGCCGGGCAGCAGTTTGCGTCGCAGGCGTTCGGCCAACTCGCTGACAAAGGCCGTGCGCGGCGCAAACCCGAGGTCGGCCAGCAGCGTGGTGACGTCCACTGTCTGCATCAGTGTGGACCAATAGGCCTGCAAACCGGCCCGGGTGTTAGCGTCAGCTTGCACCGCCGTCATGAAGGTTTGCAGCCGCGCCACCGATGCTTCGGGCGTACTTTCGTTGCCCCGAATCCAGGCCATCAACTGGATCAGCCAAACATGGCGGCTGGCCAGCGGCGCTGCAGCGTCCAGCGTGGCCAGCAGGTCATGCAAGTTAGCCATACGTCCAGAAAGTGTGGGCAGCGGCGGGGGCTGGCCGCGTCAATGCAGTACGCGGGTGCTGACCGGCTCGCAGCCGTCGGCGGGCTGGGCCTGCAGCGCAAACATGGCTATTGCGGCGTTGAACTGCGTGCCGTCTTGTGCCACACAAAAGTAGCTGCCGTGCATCGTGCCGCTGGCTGTGGCCAAGCGTGAGCCGCTGGCGTATTGAAATGACTCCCCCGGTTTGAGCAGCGGCTGGTGGCCCACCACGCCCAGGCCTTTGACCTCGTCGGTGTGCCCAGCGCTGTCGCAAATTACCCAGTGGCGGGAGATGAGCTGCGCTGCAACCTCGCCGGTATTGGTGATGCTCACGCGGTAGGCAAAACTAAAAATGCCCTGCGCCGGCGAAGACTGCGCCGGCAGGTACTCAGGGACGACTTCGCAGGAAAACTGGTATTTCGGCATAGGTAGACAATGCGCGCTAAGCAGCGCTGAAGGTTAAAGGCAACGACGGCCCTAAATAGTAACCCGCAGCTACCACACGCCCTGCGCTGCATTGCAGTGCGACAATTTAGTCAACTTTTGCCACATTTTTGCCACATTTTTGCTTTATGACCACCTTGCGCATTGCCCCGTCTATTTTGTCAGCTGACTTTTCCCGCCTCGGCGATGAGCTCAAAGCCGTCATTGCTGGGGGTGCAGACTGGATTCATTTCGATGTGATGGACAACCACTACGTGCCTAACCTGAGCTTCGGGCCGATGGTTTGCCAGGCCCTGAAGCCGCACGCTAAAACCGCCAACGGCATTGCCGTGCCGATTGACGTGCACCTGATGGTGCAGCCTGTTGATGCGTTGGCAGCGGCGTTTGCCGATGCCGGGGCCGATGTGATCAGCTTTCACCCCGAAGCGTCCGGCCATGTACACCGCAGCATTCAGGCCATCAAGGCCAAGGGCTGCAAAGCCGGGTTGGTGTTCAACCCCGCCGCGTCGATGGACGTGTTGGACTGGGTAATTGACGACATCGACCTGATCCTGATCATGAGCGTGAACCCCGGCTTTGGTGGCCAGGGGTTTATCGACTCGGCGCTGCGCAAAATCGAAGCCGCCCGGCGGCGTATTGACGCTTGCGGCAAGGACATTCGGCTGGAGGTCGATGGCGGCATCAAAACCGACAACATTGCCCGCGTAGCCGCCGCTGGGGCTGACACGTTCGTCGCTGGCAGTGCAATTTTTGGCCAACCGGACTACGCAGCAGTCATCAACGCGATGCGCGACGCGCTGCGCGGTTAATCGGCGCTGCAGTTGAGCGTGCCCGGCGAGACATCTGCGTTGGCGATGACATCACCTTTTATTGTGCGTCGCGTATCTTTTGATGCGGCCATCATCGACCTTGACGGCACACTGCTTGACACCTTGGGCGACTTTGTTGCGGCCCTTGAACGGCTTCGCCTAGACCTTGCCGCCCGGGGCTTTACCAGCGAGCCGTTCACCGCTGCGCTGGTCGAGCCAATGGTTGGCAAAGGTGCAAACAAGCTGGTGCAAGCAGCGCTGGACTGTCTTTTAGCATCAAATGCAGACGTAGCCGTCATATCTAAACCCTACGGCGCTATAAATTCGGTAGCAAATCACGCCTGGGCCTGTTGCCGCTACCAGCTGCACTACCAAGCGGTCAACGGCCAACATGCTCGGTTGTACCCGGGGGTGCTGGCGGGCTTGCAGGCGCTGCAGGGCGCGGGTGTGGCGATGGCCTGCGTGACCAACAAACCGTTGGCCTTCGCGCTGGAGTTGCTAGCGCTGTTCGGGCTGGCTGAGTTTTTTGGTCCGGTGTTTGGCGGCGATTCATTTGAGCGCAAAAAGCCCGACCCCTTGCCGCTACTCAAAGCCTGCGAGGCGTTGGGTACCTCACCTGCCCGCACGCTGATGTTGGGTGACTCAAGCAACGACGCGCAAGCTGCCCGAGCAGCGGGCTGTCCGGTGGTGCTGGTGAGCTACGGCTACAACCACGGTTTGCCCGTTCGGGCAGTGGACGCCGACGGTGTGGTCGATTCACTCGCGCAATTGTTGCCGCCTGTCGTTGCCATCTGACTGGCCGCTGTGAGTCGCTTGGCTGGGGCGCGCTCAGGCCGTTAGGCGGGCTTGCCCAGCAGGGCGTCTTTGAGCTTCCAGTCTGCTGGGTTGGAGCCGAGCCAGATGCGCAACACCGCATCGAAATATTCGGGTTCTGTCACAGGCGCGAGCATTTGCACGCCTTTGACCACAAAGGTGGTGCCTACGCCAGGCAAGTAGTCAATGCTGAACTCGTCGCCGGCGTTCAGTTTTTTGAGCGAGCCGAAAACATCCCCCGTTTTTGTCAGTCCCGGGATCAGCTTGGCCAGCTCTGCTTTGGGCGCGTTGTCGGTAATGCCGCGTATGAACAGCCGGCCCAACTCGGTTGCGTCAACGTCGCGCAGCATCGTGACCGAAATGCGTTTTTTACCTGGCAACGCCAAAGCCTCTTGCGTCGTTGTGGCCTTTTTTTCCAGGTACAGCGCGGCTACATACACCTTGAACACCGCTTTGTAGCGCACGCCCGCGCCGTTGAGCTGCACGGCGCTGCCATGCAAATTCATGGTTTCGTCAAGCTTCACGCCACTGATGTCGATGGTGGCCGCTGCCGCGCTGGAAAGCGCAAAAACTACAGTCGCCAGCGCCGCCGACATGCGTTGATTAAAGGTCATAAAAAGGAGCTCCTTGTGTTGTAAAAGAACGGTCGTGCGTTTATTTGGGGATTCTGTGGGCTGCGTCAACTTGCGGCAAGAGGTTAATTGCTTAGAGCCGAAGAATTTATATTCTCCGCCCGGCACAGCCGTTGAGCTGTCCAGTTAAGCGCTAGCGGGCAACGACTCAATCACTGCAAGGCGCTGGGTATGGCCCGTTGCCGCCGTATGGTGCGGACCTTGCAAGGGGCCACGGGTGTGGCAACCCTGCATTCGCTCTGCGCTGGCCCAAGCCGGCCATGCACTCACAAACCCTTCGACCAGCGCAGAGCGAGCGCCCAAGCCGGCAAACTTTTGAACACCCCAGGGCGAACAGAAAAATTATTGTTCCCGCCCCGTGGAGCCGGATCAATTCAAACGGTTTGCCCGGCCTGCGCGCACCGAGGCTTTGCTACACTTTGGCGATGTTGTTTTTGAGTCGCCACACCGCAAGCCTTGCCAGCTGGGGAGCCGGGCTGTGGCGGGCCTGTGACCCCCACAAAGCGTAATGCCCGGCGCGCGCCGGCCAGATGCTGCAGGGCAATTTGCTGGCGGTCGCGCTCAGCCAAGCTAGCTCGGCCCCCGGCGGCCCTTGACCCGGGGCTCGCACCGTCGCGGCGCAGCCCGGCAAGCCTGAAGGCTGCGCCGCGACGGCACACCGCAAAATGTAAGCGCCCTGCAGTGCGCCTGAGCATGACATCAAAAACACCCCGAGGACTTCATTCGTGACCACTGAACTCGAATTCAAAAGCCTAGCCAGCCAAGGCTACAACCGCATTCCCCTGATAGCTGAGGCCTTTGCTGATCTTGAAACGCCCTTGTCGCTGTACCTCAAGCTGGCGTTTGCCAAAGACCAAGGAAAATACAGTTTTTTGCTGGAGTCGGTCGTGGGCGGTGAACGCTTTGGCCGCTACAGCTTTATTGGCCTGCCAGCCCGCACGCTGCTGCGCACCAGTGGTTTCGGCTCGGACGTGCTGACCGAAGTGGTAACAGACGGCCAGGTGCTGCAAACCTGCAGGAGCAACCCGCTGGACTTCATCAGCGCTTACCAGCAGCGCTTCAAAGTGGCACTGCGGCCCGGCTTGCCACGGTTTTGTGGTGGCCTAGCAGGCTACTTTGGCTACGATGCGGTTCGCTACATCGAGAAAAAACTCCAGGCCAGCTGCCCGCCCGACACACTTGGCTGCCCCGACATTTTGCTGCTGCACTGCGAGGAGCTGGCGGTAATTGACAATTTGTCCGGCAAGCTCTACCTTATTGTGTACGCCGACCCGGCGCAGCCTGAAGCCTTTGTCAACGCCAAAAAGCGGCTGCGAGAGCTCAAGGAGCAGCTCAAGTACTCGGTCAGCGCCCCGAGCGTCAAGCCCTCGCAAAGCCACCCAGTCGAGCGCGACTTTGCCAAGGCCGACTACATTGCCGCAGTCGAGCGAGCCAAAAAGCTAATCGAGGGCGGTGACTTCATGCAGGTGCAAGTCGGCCAGCGCATTAAAAAACGCTACACCGAGTCGCCGCTCAGTTTGTACCGTGCGTTGCGCTCGCTCAACCCTTCGCCGTATATGTATTACTACCACTTTGGCGACTTTCATGTGGTGGGGGCGTCGCCAGAGATTTTGGTGCGGCAAGAGCAAATGTCTAGCGCTGAAGGCGGTGGGCAAAAAGTCAC
>JAYULP010000315.1:0-9463 GCA_043763445.1 Polaromonas sp. | reverse complement strand
TTCGAAAAATTTCTCTCTAAATTCCTGACAGGGCAAGGCAGCGCGGCTCGCGTTGTGGGTGTGGCGCAGCAGGTGGAGCAAAAAGAAACATTAGCCATCCAATACACCATTGAGATGCGCCACACGTTAGAGGACATGGCCGTGCGCGACGAAATCCGCAACTTCCTGTTCAAAATCTGGACCGAAGTGCTGGCTATCGCCTCGATGAAAAACGGCCCGCAGCACGCCGACACGCTGGCACTCAAGCGCGCTGCGGTCGACCTGGTCTGGGCCGCTAGCGCCAAGCCCAGCCGACAGGACCGGGCACAGGTTATCTCCTGCCTGCCCACGCTGTTGCAGGCGCTGCGTCAGGGTATGTCGTTGTTGGGCCTGGCGGTGCCGGTACAAGACCAACATATTAAGTCCATCAGTGACACCCTAGCTGACGCATTTGCCTCGAAAACCGCGCCTATTTCGGCCGCGCGAATCGACGCTATGGCATCGCGGCTGGCCAATCTGGAGGACTACCTGTCCGACGAAGATATTGGCGACTTACCGCTGGACACCGACCGCCTAGTCACCATGCTGGGCATGGACGCGGCTGAAATTTCGGTGATCACTGGCGGGGGTAGTCAGCCTAGTCAAGCGATGCGGGTGTGGATGCAAGAATTGCAACTGGGCAGCTGGTTCACGCTTGACCACAACGGAAAACTCAGCAACGTACAGCTTGCGTGGTGCAGCGAGCGCAAGCAGCTGCACCTGTTTGCGGCGGCTGACGGCCATAATTTTTTGATTCAAGCACGCCGCTTGGCCGCTTACCTGCAAGCCGGGCTGTTGCTGCCTAGCGAGGAAGAGAGCCTGACGGTGCGCGCAACACGCGAAGCGCTGGCTAAAATCCAAGCCAACCCAGAGCGCCTGCTTCGCTAGAGAGTTGCCGGGCAAGCGATGCTACAGCGGAAAATAAATTGCTTTGGCACCGTTGCAGCCGGCCGAGTAACTGCCGTTTGAGCGCGGGACACGTAAACCGCGCTCACTGCTTTGCTGCGCCGCTTGACTCTGCGGCAAGCGTTCAGTGCGCGCGTCGCAGCGAAGCGTCGTCGCACAGCTCGTCGAGCACCAGCGCGTCGGGTTCTTCGCCAAAACTCCAGTACACCATCAAGATAATGATTTTGAGGTCGTCCAGCGCCACCGGGTCACCGGGCGCTGCCATGGCACGGTCAATCACGATTTCCTGCATAGGCGACGGCAACACGCCAGCGCAGGCTAAGAAGCTAACAAACCCCAAGCTCTCCGCGCCTAAATGAGTTTGCTCCGCAGCCGAGTAAACCCGCAGGCTTTGTGATGAGGGTGTCTGGGCGTGCTGCCCGCGCAGGGCCTCGGACACGGGCCGTGCGGGGTGAACCTCGGTGCCGTGTGCTGCGAGGTTCAAGCCGTCGAGCCAGGTCAGGGCATCAACGATTTCGTCCGAATCAAAGCCAGCCGCTGTCAGCTTACGGCCGAGCCGGTCCAGCTCAGGGCAGGCATCACCTTGCCAGTAGTTCTCGTAGACATAAACCAGCACTTCAAACATGAATGCAATATAACGCACATCTGCGTTTGCGCCCTGCGCCATTGGCCAATTGCAGCGACCGTATCAGGCCCTAGACAAGCGCTGAAACAAGCCGCCTGGCAGCCGAGCCAGCAGGCCGTCAAGTTCGAGCTCCAGCAGCTGCCCCAGTAGTCGCGCTGTGGGTAGCCCGGTACGCGATTGAATTGCGTCTAGGCTCACCGGGTCGTAGCCCAGTGCGCCGAGCAAGGCGCTGTCTGGTCTGCTGGGCGATGCGGCGCCGCCGTCACCGCCGTCACCGGTGTGAGCCGCTGCGCCGGTGGCAGCGCAACTCGGGCGCAGTAACGCGAGTCGCTCCAGCGGCAGCTGCAACTCTTCCAGCACGTCCTGCGCCAACTCCACCAGTTTGGCCCCTTGTTTGATCAGCGCATGACAGCCACGCGACTGCGGGGAATGAATAGAGCCAGGAATTGCAAACACGTCCTTGCCTTGTTCTGCGGCCATACGGGCTGTGATCAGTGAGCCGGACTTAAGCGCTGCCTCGACCACCAGCGTGCCACACGACAGGCCGGAAATGATCCGGTTACGTTTGGGGAAGTTGGCCGTCAATGGCGGCGTGCCCAGCGGGAACTCGCTGACCAGCATGCCTTGCGCCGCGATACGGTGGGCCAGCGCCAGATGCTTTTTCGGGTAGACCCGGTCCAGGCCGGTGCCGACCACCGCAATGGTCTGGCCCCCGCCTTCTAAAGCACCTTCGTGCGCCGCACCGTCAATGCCCAGCGCCAGACCGGAGACCACGCACAAGCCAGCGCTAGCAAAGGCCCGCGCAAACTCCCGGGCATTCAACTCGCCCTGTGCGGTGGGGTTGCGGCTGCCCACGACAGCGAGGTGAACCCCAGAGTTAGCCAGTGATTGCGTTGCATGAAGGGCACTGTTTGCCCGCGCACCCAGCAAATACAGCATCAACGGTGGGTCGGCAATGTCCAGCAGGGCCGTGGGGTAAGCTGCATCGCCCAAGGTGACAATGCAGCGGTCAGCACCACCGCCCAACCATGCCAGTGTCGCGTGCTGGAGGGCTTTCAGGACAGGCGGCTCGGACTGCACCGCCCGCACCAGCTTGTCGCTGCCAAGCCGCTTTAATTCGGGCGCTGCTTGCGCAAACACAGCGCGAGCGGAGCCAAAAGCGCCGAGCAGTTTGCGCGCGGTTTCGTTGCCAACGCCGGGTGTTAATGTCAAACGCAGCCAAGCCTCAAGCTCTTGCGCATCAACGTCGCTGGCGTTCACAGCTAGGCGTTCAGTTGCGTGCGCGGCAAGCGACAAGCCACACTTGGCAACCGTTGATCAGTTCGGATTAACCAGCCTGTCACCGACCCGGATACCGGTGCTTGCCTGGACGATCAGCGCATAAGACAAACGCTCAAACGTGCGAAACACCATCAGCAAGCCATTGCGCTCGTTTGGCAACTTCATCGCCGGGCGGCCGCTGTCGGTTTTGTCCAGCAAACGCTCGCCATCTGACATCAAAGCCATCACATGACCGATTTCGAGGCCGTCTTTGGCGCCGCGATTGACCACCACAATCTGATTGGTAGCGGCGTTTTCTACTGCGCTGCCGTACACCGAGACAATCTGCCCGGTGATGGCGGTGGCGGGCGCACGCGGCACATAACTGAGCAGTTGGCGAGGCGGCTCCGGTACCAAGCGGTCGCCGACCAGCATTTCTTCCTTGCTGGCCATGATGTCGATGGTGGCGGGCACGAGTTCGGCCTGAGCTTTACCGTTCTTGTCTGCGGTTTGCGCTACAGATTCGCCGCGAACCAGTTCCGCCTGGCCTACATACTGGGCTTCATAGCCCAGCACTTGCCCTGTGCTGGGGTCTTTGAGTGGCGTAGCGTTGCGGTAGACGCGGTATTGGGTGGGCTGGCCAGCGGCAAGGCTCAAGGGTTTAATGCCAGCGTCTTTGCCTGAGTAGGTGCTGCGGGCATAGCCCCTGTCGCCACGGCTGAGCAGCACGCGCGACTCTTGGGTGGCCACAATGCGAGGCGCAGACGCAAAGCTGGCTTCGTCCACGATCAGCGCTTGTGCCAAGAAGGGCTCAATCACGCTCGACGACAACGCTGGAATTGAGGCGTCGGCTAGGCTCTCATAGCGGGTGCGCGGTGAGACACGAATCGTCTCCGTTGGCACCGCTTGACCGGCAGTTTGCCGCATTCTGAGCGTTGCGCGGCCACTGGATTTGTCCAGGTAAAGCGTCTGACCGGTGTAGATCAGATGCGGGTTACGCACGTCCTGCAGGTTCATGCCCCACAGCTCGGGCCAGCGCCACGGACTTTTCAAAAACAAGCCAGCAATTGCCCACAGGGTGTCGCCACGCTTGACGGCGTAGCTGTCAGGCGCGTTGGGCGCTAGCTCCGACAGCGGCACGCCGTTGGCCGCCACTTGGCTGGCGGTGAGCTTCTGGTCGGGCGTAACCGGTAACGTCTGGGCTTGCAAACTGGCCGAGCAGACGAGCAAGCCAGCCAGCACGATGGGTACTGCGGTGGTTTTAAGTGGAATTGACATCACGCGATAGCGACCAAAAGTAATATGCATCTTGAAGGCCCTTGGGGCGGTTGCGTTGAGGCGGCAACAAGTCAGCGCAGTGTTGATTGACTGCCGCGCCGAATGGGCCGCTCCAGCCGTGACCTGCCGGGTTTTTTAATCTTGAAAGTTCACTCGTGATTTTGTACTTAAGCCCTTGATTAGGCAACGAATACGCGCGCAGTGCCCTGGCGCGCGCAGCAAATAAAGCCAAAAGTGGCGAAAATAGCCACAGTGGTGACGAGCTACCTGGCTCGTTGCGCCTTGTTTTTTTGCTTTTCTCTTTTCTGTTTGCGCTGTTTTGCGCTTTGCCATGACCCAATTGACCATTCTTCGCTACCCTGACCCTCGCCTGCACACCGTGGCCCACGCTGTTGCCGGCGTAGATGTGCGCCTTCAGCAATTGGCCAGTGACATGTTGGAGACTATGTATGAGGCGCAGGGCATTGGGCTGGCGGCCACGCAGGTCAATGTGCATGAGCGCTTGATTGTGGTGGATGTCAGCGAAAACCGCGACCAGCCGCTGGTGCTGATCAACCCTGAGCTGGTGTGGGTCAGTGAACAAACTCGGGTGGGCGACGAAGGGTGTTTGTCGGTGCCGGGTATCTACGACGGTGTTGAGCGTGCTTTAGCCATCAAGGTGCAAGCGCTTGACTTGGCGGGGCAGTTGCAGAGCATTGACGCCCAGGGCCTGCTGGCGGTGTGCATTCAGCACGAAATGGACCACCTGCTGGGCAAGGTGTTTGTTGCGTATTTGTCGCCGCTCAAGCGCAACCGCATCAAAAGCAAAATGCTAAAACAAAAAAAAGACGACGAACGGGACGCTGCACGCTAAAGCGTTGCCGCTCACTGCGGGTGTCCCGAAGGCCGGGCCTTGCCGATGCGCTATCGGCATTCGTAGAATAGGGCAATGCGCCTGATTTTTGCTGGAACTCCTGAATTTGCCCGGGTAGCGGCCGCACAGCTGCATGCCGCCGGTTTTGACATCGTGCTGGTGCTGACCCAGCCGGACCGGCCGGCAGGTCGCGGCATGAAGTTGCAGGCCTCGCCGGTCAAGCAATGGGCGCTTGCACACCAGATACCAGTGGCCCAGCCGCGCGGCTTGCGGCTCGGCGGTGCGTACGCCGCAGATGCCGCCGCCGCGCACTCACTGATAGCCGAGGCACGCGCTGACGCGATGGTGGTGGCCGCTTATGGGTTGATATTGCCACTGTGGGCGCTTGCCGCGCCGCGCATGGGCTGCTTGAACATCCATGCTTCGCTGTTGCCGCGCTGGCGTGGTGCGGCCCCGGTTCACCGCGCCATCGAGTCTGGCGACTCGCAAACTGGCGTGACCATTATGCAAATGGACGCGGGCTTGGACACCGGCGACATGCTGTTGCGTGCGAGCGTGCCCATCGGCGCGCATGACACCACTGACACGTTGGTTGAGGCGCTGGCCGTCTTGGGTGGCAAGTTGATCGTCCAAGCGCTTCAAGCCGCTGCGGCAGGCGCCCTTTGCCCGCTGCCGCAGCCGGTGCAAGGCGTGACTTATGCCGCCAAAATCGACAAGCGTGAGGCGGCGCTGGACTGGCGGCTGCCGGCCAAGGTGCTGGAGCGAAAAATTCGCGCTTTCACCCCGTTTCCGGGGGCGCGCGGCTCGCTCAAGGGCGAGGTGGTCAAGCTCTTGGCCGCCCAAGTCCATGGCGATGTTGCGGCAAGCGCACGGCCGGGTGAGGTGCTGGCTGCTGGCGCGCACGGCGTGGACATCAGTACAGGCTGCGGCGTGTTGCGGCTTACGCGGCTGCAAAAGCCGGGCGGTAAGGCGCTGGCGGCGCTTGATTTTCTGCATGGCTTTGCCATTGCGCCGGGCAGTATGTTGGACCTGCCCGAGTCGCCATTGCCTCAATTAACCCAACTAACCCAACTAACCCAACTACCCCAAGCGTAGCCGGCAGTGGTCAAGGCAAACAACGTCGCCAACCGGCGCTGAGGCACCTCCTGTGGCCGCCGGAGTTTGTTCGGGTGCTACCGAGCGGGCGCTGGTGGCACCCGGCTGGGCAGTGGCAAATCGTCAACTTCGCTTGGTGCGCCGCTTGCCCGCAAGCTGCGCGCTCGCTGCGGCAACCAGCGCACTTTATTTTTCTTTTTGCTGCTTTTTTCACTTTATTTTTGCGAGTAGTGCATGAATTTCATACGTTTTTCTGATCTGTGTGCCAACGCCAGCGTGGCGGGTAAGCGCGTGTTTGTTCGCGCCGACCTCAATGTGCCGCAGGACGAGCACGGCAACATCACCGAGGACACCCGTATCCGGGCTTGCATTGCCTGCTTGCAAATGGCCTTGGACGCGGGCGCGGCGGTCATGGTGACGTCCCACCTGGGTCGCCCGGTTGAGGGGGAGGTCAACTTAGCCGACTCGCTAGCGCCAGTGGCACGCCGTTTGAGCGAGTTGATGCACCGCGACATTGCGCTGGTGCTCGACTGGGTTGACGGCGTGGATGTCAAACCCGGCCAGCTGGTGATGTTGGAGAACTGCCGGCTACACCTGGGCGAAAAAGCCAACAGCGAGGCTTTGGCCAAAAAAATGGCGGCGCTGTGCGACATTTTTGTGCACGATGCCTTTGGTACCGCCCACCGCGCTGAGGCGTCAACCTACGGCATCGCGCAGTTTGCCCCGCTCGCGTGTGCCGGCCCATTGTTGGCCGCTGAAATGGATGCGATTGCCAAAGCGCTGTTGGCTCCCCGCCGGCCACTGGTGGCCATCGTAGCGGGCAGCAAGGTGTCCACCAAGCTGACAATTTTGAAAGCCCTCGCAGCCAATGTTGACCAGCTTATCGTCGGCGGCGGTATTGCCAACACCTTCATGTTGGCGGCGGGTTTGAACATCGGCAAAAGTCTGGCAGAGCCTGATTTGCTTGACCAGGCGCGCGCTGTAATGGAGGCGATGAAAGCGCGTGGCGCGGCGGTTCCTATACCGACAGACGTGGTGACGGCCAAAACCTTTGCCATTGACGCTCTCGCTACCGTCAAAGCCGCCAGCGACGTGGCCGACGACGACCTGATCCTCGACATTGGCCCGGACACCACGGCGCGGCTGGCCGCGCAGCTGATGGCAGCCGGCACGATTGTCTGGAACGGACCGGTCGGGGTGTTCGAGCTCGAAGCGTTCTCCCGGGGCACCGAGGGCATTGCTCGCGCTATTGCGGCCAGCAGCGCGTTCTCGATTGCGGGCGGTGGCGACACGCTGGCCGCCATTGCCAAGTACGGCATAGCGTCGCAGGTGGACTACATATCGACCGGTGGCGGTGCCTTCTTGGCGGTGCTGGAGGGCAAAACCCTGCCTGCCTTTGAGGTGTTGGCAAGGCGAGCCGCTGGTTGAGTCCGCCGACTTGACAGCGCTTTACTGCTATTAAAATAGTAGCTATTCAAGATTTAAATACCTGGGCAAATAGCCGATTTGACCAAAAAATACTCATTTTGAGCCCGCAAAGCCGCCCGCTGAGGCAGTTCAGCCCGCTCAAGCAGCCGTGTCGGCGCATGTGAGAATCACAGCTTTACCCACCAGGAGACATGCCGATGACCAGCCGCGCCACCAAAATTGTTGCCACTCTCGGCCCCGCCTCCAGTGAGCCTGCGCTGCTGGAGAAAATGATTCGTGCGGGTGTCAATGTGGTGCGCCTGAACTTCAGCCACGGCCAGGCCGAGGACCATGTCAAGCTGGCCGCCGTCGTTCGCGCTGCCGCGCAGGCCGCTGGCTGTGAGGTCGCCATCATGGCCGACCTGCAAGGCCCCAAGATTCGAGTGGGCAAATTCGCGGACGGCAAGGTCCAGCTGGTAGCCGGCGAGCGCTTTGTGCTGGATGCGTCGCGCACGACGCCGGGCGACATCAACGGTGTGGGGCTGGACTACAAAGAGCTGCCGCGCGACGTCAAGCCGGGCGACTGGTTACTGCTCAATGACGGGTTGATTGTGCTGACGGTCGACAGCGTGCTGGGCGAGCAGGTGCACACCACGGTGCACTTGGGCGGTGAGCTGTCCAACAACAAAGGCATCAACAAGCAGGGCGGCGGGCTGACCGCGCCGGCATTGACCGCCAAGGACATGGAAGACATCAAAACGGCGATGAGCTTTCAGGCCGACTACGTGGCCGTCAGTTTTCCAAAAAACGCCAGCGACATGGACATGGCCCGACTGCTGTGCAATGCCGCGGCGGCTCCGTTCAAACACAAACCAGCGCTAATTGCCAAGATCGAGCGCGCCGAGGCGGTGCCCAATCTCGACGATATTTTGCGCGTCAGCGACGGCATTATGGTGGCCCGTGGTGATCTGGCCGTGGAAGTTGGCAATGCCGCGGTGCCAGCGCTGCAAAAACGCATGATCAAGCTGGCCCGCGCCATGGACAAGCTGGTCATTACCGCCACGCAAATGATGGAGTCCATGATTGTCAACCCGGTGCCGACACGCGCCGAAGTCAGCGACGTTGCCAATGCGGTGCTGGACGGCACTGACGCGGTGATGCTTAGCGCTGAAACAGCCGCTGGCCGCTACCCGCTGCAAACCGTCGTTGAGATGGCCAAAATTTGTGAGGAAGCCGAAAAAGCCGAGTACAAAGAGCTCGAAGGCGACTTCACCGGCAAAACCTTCAGCCGCATTGACCAGTCAATTGCCATGGGCGCGCTGTTTACCGCCCATCACCTGGGTGCCAAGGCCATCGTCGCGCTGACCGACAGCGGCTCAACCCCGCTGTGGATGAGCCGCCACGACATCCGAGCTCCCATCTATGCCATGACGCCGCGCTTGGCAACGCAGCGAAAAATGACGCTGATGCGCAACGTGCGGCCCATTTTGGTAGACACCAGCGCCGACCGTGACACCGCCCTGAGCCAGGCGCAGGACCACCTGCTGCGCTTGGGCATTGTGAAAAGTGCAGACGTGTATGTCATCACCTGCGGCGAGCCGATGGGCGCGCCGGGCGGCACCAACATGCTGAAAATTTGCCGAGTGGCCTAAGTGGTGCAAGCCTTGCAAGCAGTTGCCTGACGGCAACACGCGGCAGCGGCTGAATCCATTGACTGTTAGCCTGCAGGCACATTGCCCGCTGATGAAAAAAGTACCTTCCCGATTGCCTCGTCGCTTATTTTTTGCTGCGTTGCCCGCGTTGCTGGCAGCCTGCTCAGCGTTTGACTTGCTCAACGCCACCGCGGCCACCACCACCTACAGCCGCACCGAAGGCATTGCCTGCGGCCCTGCTGACGGAGCCAAAGAACGCCACAAGCTCGACGTTTACCAGCCGGTAGGCAGCGTTAAAAACGCGCCGCTGGTGGTGTTTTTCTACGGCGGCAGCTGGACGTCTGGTGCGCGGGGTGACTACCGCTTTGC
>JAYULP010000314.1:0-1482 GCA_043763445.1 Polaromonas sp. | reverse complement strand
GACGATGGGCAGTTTGGTCAACAACAAAAGTTTCATACAACAAGGCTCCAACAGGGGTGAAATGTCATGCTTTTCAGCATTCTAGGCCTACTGCCCTTGTGTCTTTTGTTGAGGATGCTTCACTTTTCATAGCAATTGCCAGCCACCGGCAACCGAGTCGATCGGCCTCACACGGCGGGTGACAACTTGCCGGCCACCAGCCGAAACCGCCGCGCACAGCGCCGGGCCAGCGACTCGTCATGCGTGACCATAACAAAAGCTGTGCCCCGGTCACGCGCTAACTGCAGCATCAGCTCGAACACGCCGTCGGCGGTACTGCGGTCCAGGTTGCCGGTGGGCTCGTCGGCCAGCACGCAAGCCGGTGAGGTCACCAGCGCCCGGGCAATCGCCACGCGCTGGCGCTCCCCGCCCGACAGCTCAGCGGGTCGGTGACTCAGGCGTTGGCCCAAGCCGACACGCTCTAGCATGGCCGCCGCCACCCGCGTTGCTTCGGGCCGGGGCATGCGCCGAATCCACAGCGGCATGGCGACGTTGTCCAGCGCACTGAACTCGGGCAGCAAGTGGTGAAACTGGTAGACAAACCCCAGGTGCTGGTTACGCAGCTGACCTTGCCTGTTTGCCGACAGGCTCGCCAAGCGCTGGCCCATCAGTTGCACCGTGCCGCGGGTAGGCGCGTCCAGCCCGCCCAGCAGGTGCAGCAATGTGCTTTTGCCCGAACCCGAAGTGCCCACAATCGCCAAGGTGTCGCCCGCGCCTACTTGCAGGTCCACGCCCTGGAGCACCGTCACGTCGAGGCGGCCTTCGACAAAGCGCTTGGTTAACCCCTGCGCGCTTAGAACCGTCTCGTCCTGCCGAGACGGGCCACGAAACTGACCGTGCCAGAGCGCCGGCGCAGCGCCTGCGCCGGGCAGTAGCGGGCCAGCCGGAGCGGTTTGTGTGGGGGCTAGCTCACTCATAGCGCAGCGCCTGCGCCGGGTTGACGCGGCTCGCGCGCCAGCTGGGGTACAAGGTGGCCAGAAAAGCCAGTACCAGGGCAATCACAACAATCGGCATGATGTCGCTGTACTGTGGCTCGCTGGGCATGCGGCTGATGAGGTAGATGTCCTTGGGCAGAAAGCTGGCGTTTAACGAGCGCTCCAGCGCCGGCACCAGCGTGTCAATGTTCAGCGCTACGCCCAAGCCAAACAGCAACCCGGCCAAAGTGCCGATCACGCCCACCATTGCGCCTTGCACTACAAAAATAGCCATGATGCTTTTGGGGCTGGCTCCCAGCGTTCGCAAAATGGCTATGTCGGCCCGCTTGTCGGTCACCGTCATCACCAGCGTGCTGACCAGGTTAAAGGCCGCCACCGCCACGATCAGCGTCAAGATAATGAACATCATGCGTTTTTCCAGCTGCACCGCCGCAAACCAGGTTTTGTTTTGCCGCGTCCAGTCGCGGATGAGCACCTCGCCAGTAAGCGTTTTAGACAGCATCAACGC
>JAYULP010000313.1:0-3761 GCA_043763445.1 Polaromonas sp. | reverse complement strand
GCCCAGTTCCGCCCCGAGATGATGGGCGTTGACGTGCCGGGCAATATTTACTCGCACATCAGCGGCGTTGATATCGTTCGCGCGCCCAATGCCCAGGGTGAGGGCGAGTACTACGTGCTGGAAGACAACTTGCGGGTGCCCAGCGGCGTGAGCTACATGCTCGAAGACCGCAAGATGATGATGCGGCTTTTCCCAGAGCTGTTCAGTGAAAACCGGGTGGCTCCGGTTGCCCACTACCCGGACCTGCTGCTCGAGACGCTGCGCGCCTCAGCCCCGCCGGCGACTGCTGAGCCCACCGTGGTGGTGCTGACCCCTGGCATGTACAACTCTGCTTATTTTGAGCATGCGTTTTTGGCCCAGCAGATGGGCGTTGAGCTGGTCGAGGGTCAGGACTTGTTTGTTAAAGACAATTTCGTGTACATGCGCACCACGCGCGGCCCCAAACGCGTTGATGTGATCTACCGCCGAGTAGACGACGACTTTTTGGACCCGCTGGCCTTTCGGCCCACATCCACACTTGGCTGCGCGGGCCTGCTCAACGTCTACCGCAGCGGCAATGTAGCGCTGTGCAACGCCATTGGTACCGGCGTAGCAGACGACAAATCTATCTACCCCTACGTGCCCAAAATGATTGAGTTTTATCTGGGAGAAAAACCCATTTTGAAAAACGTGCCTACCTACATGTGCCGCAATGCCGACGACTTGAAGTACACGCTAGCGAACTTAAAAGACCTGGTGGTCAAAGAAGTGCACGGCGCCGGCGGCTACGGCATGCTAGTGGGGCCGGCGTCTACCAAAGCCGAAATTGAGGATTTCCGCGCCGCTATTTTGGCCAACCCAGCTGGCTACATTGCCCAGCCTACGCTGAGCCTGTCAACCTGCCCAACTTATGTTGACAGCGGCGTGGCCCCGCGCCACATCGACTTACGGCCGTTTGTGCTGAGCGGCAAAGAAGTGCAGATGGTGCCGGGCGGGTTGACCCGGGTGGCCTTGAAAGACGGCTCGCTGGTGGTCAATTCGTCACAGGGCGGGGGCACTAAAGACACCTGGATTTTGCAGACCGACCGCTACCCCAACGACGCCACACAGCCTGCTGCGCCAGGGCCTGCCCCGTCGCAAAACCAGAGTCAAGCTCAGTCGGCAATGCAGATCCAAACCCAAGCCATCACCCAAAGCGGAGCAAACTGATCATGTTGTCACGTACCGCAGACCACCTTTTTTGGATGTCCCGCTACACCGAGCGCGCCGAGAACACCGCCCGAATGCTCGATGTGAACTACCAAACTTCGATGCTGCCGCGCTCGGCTTCATCGGCCTTGGCGGGCTGGGAAGGCTTGCTGAGCATCAGCGAGCTCAAGCCGGCTTACACCGCCAAGTACGGCCGAGTGATTACCCAGCGCAATGTTATGGACTTTATGGTGCGCGATGAAACCAACGCGTCAAGCATCGTGTCGTGCTTGAAGGCGGCGCGTGAAAATGCCCGTGCGGTGCGCGGCACGCTGACCACCGAGGTGTGGGAGAGTGAAAACGAAACCTATCTGGAGGTGCTCAAAGTGTTGCAAGACGGCGCTTTTGAGCGCGACCCGTCGCAGTTTTTTGAGTGGGTGAAGTTTCGCTCGCACTTGTCTCGCGGCGTCACGCTGGGCACCATGCTGCAAGACGAGTCCTTCCACTTTTTGCGCTTGGGCACATTTTTGGAGCGTGCTGACAACACCGCCCGCTTGGTGGACGTGAAGTTTCACGCGCTGTCAAAGGACTTTGCCGGCACAGAAGCTGAAAAAGCGCAAGAGCTGGATTTTTATCACTGGAGCTCGATTCTGCGCAGCGTTTCTGGCTTTGAAATTTACCGCAAGGTCTACCGCGACGTGATCAAACCGGAGCGGGTAGCCGAGTTGTTGATCTTGCGCGCTGACATGCCGCGCTCTTTGCTGGGCTGTTTAAATGAGTTGATGAACAACCTGGCAATGGTCACCAGCGACGCTGGCAGCGAAACCCAGCGCCGCGCCGGAAAACTGCGCTCTGACTTGCAATACGCCAGGATCGACGAGATTTTGGCCAATGGGCTGCATGCTTTTTTGACCCAGTTCCTTGACCGCGTCAACGAGCTAGGCGCGCACTTGAGCCGGGAGTTCTTGGTGCCGGCCACCACCTGAGCTTTCAGCCAGGCTGGGGCGCGAGCGGTGCGCTGGCGAGCGCTCCACCGCTTTGGCCGCAGCCGGGCCGGCTGACACCGTTTAGAGCCACCGGACAAAACTGTACCCATGAAGCTGCGCATCACCCACACCACTGACTACCGCTACAGCCAGCCGCTGCGCTACGCGCTGCAAAAATTGTGGCTTACGCCGCAGTCGGGCGCCACTCAGCGCGTTAACTTTTGGAGCCTAGGCGCGCCAGCGGGCTTGTCGGTGCAAAAAGACGCTTTTGGCAATGTCACCCAGTCCTTTACCTTTGTAGGCACTGAAGCTGACAACGTGCGGTGGAGCCTGGTCAATGCAGCGGGCGAGGTTGAAACCTTGGGTGTGGCGCAATTTAACGACGACCAAGCGCTTCCTGCGCCAGAGTTTTTTCTGCGCGCAAGCCACCTGGCTGCGTCGGCCGCGCCGCTGGTTCAGTTTGGTCGGCAGTTTGTTGCGCCATCGTCCGCCCACGCGGCGGGCACCGCCGACTTGGCCGCACTGCTGGCACTTAGCGCTGGGGTGCAAAGCGCTGTGCGTTACCTGTCAGGCAGCACCAATGTCACCACCACCGCACTGCAGGCGTTTGTCGCGGGCACTGGCGTGTGCCAAGACCAAGCGCATGTCATGGTGGCCATTTGCCGCGGGCTGGGCATCCCGGCGCGCTACGTCAGCGGCTACTTTTATGCTGACAACGCCCCCGACCTGGCCAGCCACGCTTGGTGTGATGTCTGCCTTGATGTTGCCACCCGGCGCTGGGCTAGCATTGATGTGACGCACAGTTGCCTGATTGACCAGCGCCATGTTCGACTGGCCGTGGGCACTGACTACAACGCTTGCCCACCCGTCAAGGGCATGCGCCGCGGCGGCGGCGACGAGTCGATGACGGTCAGCATTGCCATTGCATCTGTAGCGTAAGCACGCGCCTAGCGCCGGCCTTGATTTTGCGATGCCCAGCGCTCACTGGTGGCGAAACAGGCCGCCATAGCTGCGGCTGACCTCCAGCGCCTCGCGGTGATTTTTTAACAGCACGCGCTGGCGGCCCGACTCATCGCGCTGCACCGACGCAATAGCGCTCAGGTTGACGATGGTGCTGCGGTGAATTTGCCAGAACCGTTGCTGGTCAAGCTGGGTTGCTAGCTCGCGGATCGGTGTTCGGATCAGTGCCTGACCGCCGTCAAGCTGAAGTCGGGTGTACTTTTCATCTGACCGAAAAAACAGCACGTCGTCCACTGCCACCAGCTTGAGCGTGTTGCCGCTGCTGCACTGCAGCCATTTGAGCTTGGGCGTAGCGGCACTGCCAATGCTTTGCTGGGCCTGCAGTTGCCGCTGCAATTGGTGCAAGGTGTCGATCAGCGCATCGCTGCGGTCCATGCTGCTTTGCGTCAGTTGGCCGGCGTGTCCAGCCAACTGACGCGCTTGCAGCCGGGGCTTGAGCCGGCTGACGGTAAGGTCCAGCCGCGCCCGCTCCACCGGCTTGAGCAGGTAGTCCACCGCGCCTTGCTCAAAAGCGGTCACCGCGTACTCGTCATACGCGGTGACAAACACCACCTCGCCGTGCCAGCCGTCCATGTCCACAATCTCCCG
>JAYULP010000312.1:0-1486 GCA_043763445.1 Polaromonas sp. | reverse complement strand
ACGGCAGCAGCGCTTGGCGCCTTGGCGGTGTGGAAGGCATTCGGCGCAACTCGTGTGCGTCTCGCTCGGCCTGGCGGCTGTGTTTTTGTTCGGTGGGCTGCAGCGCGCCGCCAAAACCTAACGCTGGCCGCTGGCGTATGGCGACGTGGTGGTGTAGTGATATGGGGCCGTGTGGGGTGCGGCGCGCATGGCGTAGCGCCGCTCAGGGGCGGCGAGCAGCTGCTGCTGGGCGCGCAACGTCTGAGCCTGTCGTTGCGCTGCACACGCTGAATTGTTTTGTCTGCTATTGTATTTATAGCTACGCAGGGAATAAACACAACGGCCACCATTACTTTTGATGCTAAAACGCGGCTTTTTAGCTGGCCCGGCGGCTCCGGCGGCGAGTTGGCGCAGCGCCTTTGGGTCAACTCCGGCTGTTGCCGGCGCGTCGGTTGCTTTTGCAGCTATTGTTGTTGTAGCGTTTTGTCAGTCGGTGGGCCGGGTACTTGCTGGCATTCCCAAAAAATCCGCGCGGTACAGCGCTGGCAAATATCTTTGTCGAGCTTGTTGAAGATGGTGGCAATCGCTACGCGTTTGTCAGCGAACTGGTGCGCCGGGCCAAGTACGCGGGTAAAACCGGTTTTGCGCCACATCGCCACCACTTCGGGCCGGGGGCGGTGAAAGTACAGGTCGCCGCCCATGGCGCGGCGGGCGCTGAGTTCGGCCTCCCACAGCTCGGCACCCGCGAGGTCAATGAAGTTCATGCTTTTACCCATGACCAGCAGGTGTTTTTGTACGCCAAATGGCGGGCAACCCGTGTGCCGCAGCGCATACAACCGGTCGGCCACATGCTGGGTAGCGCCGAAATACACCTCGCCTTCCATGCGCAGCAGCTTGAGTTGCGGGCACTCAGGCAAACCAGCGGCGGCAGCCTCGTTGGGCAGCGGGTCAACCACCACAAACTGGCGGTGCATCCCACGGCTGTTAAAGCCCATGGTGCGCATCGCAGGGCGGGAGGTGCGCCACAAAAACGACATCAACGACAAAATCATGCCGAGCAAAATGGCAGTTTCAAGCCGAATAGTGATCGTGGCCACCAAGGTGGCCAGGGCCACAAAAAAGTCGGTGCGACTCAGGCGTACCAGTTGCCGCCAGCGCGCCATGTCCACCAGCGCCAGGGCCACCAGCAGCAACAGCGCCGACAGCGCGGCCATCGGGATCAACGCCAGCACACTGCTGCTGACGGCCACCAGCGCCAGCAGCAGCAGCGCTGAGAACACCGACGCCAGCGGCGTTTGCGCGCCGGCCTCTAGGTTCGGCAGGGACCGGTTCATCGACCCGCAGGACACGTAGCATGAGAAGAACCCACCCACGATGTTGGACAAGCCCTGACCGCGAAACTCACGGTTGGCGTCAATACGCTGGCCAGCACGCTGCGCCACGGTTTTGGCAATTGAGACGGCCTGCCCCAACGCCACCAGCGTCAACGCAAAAGCTAGCCCCAACA
>JAYULP010000311.1:0-3772 GCA_043763445.1 Polaromonas sp. | reverse complement strand
CATTTTAACGCAGCGCACGGTCTACATCCTGCCCACGCGCCCAGGGTTGATGCTGGGCGTGACGCTCTCGGTGTTGCTGCTGGCGTCTATTAACTACCAGCTCAACTTGGGCTACCTGCTGACTTTTTTGCTAGCGGGTTGTGCCGTGGTCGGCATGCACGTTTGCCACGGTACCCTGCGCGGCGTAGCGATGAGTTTGATAGCACCACAGGCATGCTTTGCGCGGGCTAGTGCCCTGTTTAGCGTTAAATTAACGAACACCCGGGCGGCTGCGCGCCGGGGTATTGGCATCCGGGTGCTGCAGCCGCTGGGTGAGCCGGCAGGTGCATCGCGCAACGAGACAGCCGGCCACTGGAGCTGGACAGATGTGCCCGGCAGCGGCAGCTGCACGGTACAAGTGGCCTTCGCACCTCAACATCGGGGTCTGCACCGCGTGCCAACGCTGACTGCCGAGACTCGCTTTCCACTAGGCACTTTTAGGGTGTGGACGGTTTGGCGGCCAGCGGCGCAAGTTCTGGTCTACCCGCAGCCTGAACTGTACCCTCCGGCCCTGCCAGCAGGCGAGCCTCGTTCCGGGGGTGCCACTGCGGCAACCCGGTCAAAAAGCACTGGCGAATTCGACGGTATTCGCAGCTACCGACGCGGTGACCCGATGAAGCTGGTGGTCTGGCGTAAGGCGGCCAAAGCCGATGCATCCGGCAGCGGCTTGGTGGTGCGAGACGCGCAGCAAGCCGATCAGCACGAACTGTGGCTGGACTTTACGCATGCGGGCACAGGCAATGCCGAACACAAGCTTTCACGGCTTTGTGCATGGGTCCTGATGGCCCATGCGCTTGGCCTAGCCTACGGCCTGCGACTGCCGGCCCAAACTGTGATGGCCGGCAGTGGTGAAGCCCACCGCTACGCTTGTTTGGAGGCGCTAGCCTTATGGTGATGTTGTGGTGACAACAACATCTCATTGGGCCAGACTGCGCAACCTGCCCCGGGACAGCCGCGACACCTTGCTTTTGTTGGCCGTCATTGCCTGGTTGCTACTGCCGCTCACACCCAATGTGCCGCTGTGGTGCACAGCAATGGCAGCGGCGGTGCTGCTGTGGCGAGGCGCACTGGTTGTTAATGCGCGTGCCTTGCCTGGAAAATTGTGGCTTGCAGGCCTGTTGCTGGTCACACTTGCAGCGACCGTGTTCACCTACAAAACGCTGCTGGGGCGCGACGCTGGCGTCACGATGCTGGTAGTGTTACTGACGCTGAAAATGCTGGAGCTGCGGGCTAGGCGCGACGCGTTCGTGGTGTTTTTTCTGGGTTTTTTTTGCATGCTCAGTAACTTTTTTTATTCGCAATCACTGCTCACAGCCTTCAGCATGCTGCTGGGCCTAATGGGTTTGCTCACGGTACTGGTCAACGCCCATATGCCGGTCGGCCGACCGCCCTTGCTTGACGCTGCAAAAACCGCTGGCCGGATGACGCTGCTTGGTGCGCCCATCATGCTGGTACTGTTTTTGTTGTTCCCGCGTGTTGCACCGCTGTGGAGCATGCCCAGTGACACCCTGACGGGGCGCAGCGGCCTGAGCCCCACCATGCGCGTGGGCAGCATGGCCAAACTGGCACTTGACGACAGCATAGCGCTGCGGCTGAAGTTTGAAGGCCCTGCGCCGCCGCAGTCGGCCATGTATTTTCGGGGGCCAGTGCTGTCTACGTTTGACGGCGAGCGATGGCTTACAACTAGCTCGATGGACGACGGGCAAAACAGCGGCATACGCACGCTGGCAGTGTCGGGAGAGCCTGTTCGCTATGAAATGACGATGGAGCCATCGAGCCAGCCGTGGTTGATGCTGCTCGAGGCAAGCCCGGCCAGTCCAGACATCGCCGGCTATGCAAGCGCGCTGCACGACGACTTGCAATGGCTAACACTGCGGCCTATTGGCGAGCTGATTCGTTTCAAAGCAACCAGCTACCCCGCGTTTGAATACGGCCCCAAAACCCGCACCACAGCGCTGGCTGAATTTGTTGATCTACCGCCCGGTTTGAACCCCAAAACCCTAGCGCTGGCAGCGCAACTGCGGGCTGACCCCCGCAGCATCTCCACCATCTGGCTGGTCGAGGAAGTCATGCAGCGCTTGCGTACCGGCGGCTACCGTTACACCCTAGAGCCGGGAGCGTATGGCAGCGACACGGCGGATGAATTTTTCTTCGACCGCAAAGAAGGCTTTTGCGAACACATTGCGTCGAGCTTTGTGATTTTGATGCGCGCTATGAATGTGCCCGCCCGCGTCGTCACCGGCTACCAAGGCGGCGAGCTCAACCAGATTGACGGCTTTTGGGTGGTACGGCAAAGCGATGCCCACGCCTGGGCCGAAGTCTGGCAACAAAACCAGGGTTGGGTACGGGTTGATCCTACATCAGCTGTATCGCCGGGGCGAACCGGCACGTTTGCGCGCCTGAGCGCACCCCAAGGCGCCATGGCGCAAACGCTGAGTACCCTTAGCCCAGGCATGGCGCAGCAGTTGCGTGCAACCTGGGATGCCATCAACAATGGCTGGAACCAATGGGTGCTGACGTACACCCAGGCAAAACAGCTGAACCTACTGAGAACGCTCGGGTTTGAGTCGCCAAGCTGGGAAGACTTGAGCTTTGTGTTGATCACGGTGGTGGTGCTGGTCAGCGGTGTGGGCGCGCTGTGGGCCTTGTACGACCGCGCGCAGCATGACCCCTGGATGCGCCTGCTACACCGTGCCCGCCAGAAACTAACCACGCTGGGCATTGCCAGCTCAAGCGCTTCTTCTCCGCGTCAACTGGCTGCGCAAATCGCCAGTCAAACCCGTCACCACACATATCCATTGAACACAGAGCGCGCGCAGGCGCTGCAGTTGTGGCTGCTGCAGCTTGAGGCTCAACGCTATGCCGCTCCTCTGGAAGCGCACGTCAGCAAAATACGGCTTCGTGCGTTACAGAAGCAATTTGCGCGCCTGTTTCGCTTTTCTTGAAGGGTGGCATCAACTCCCACTGATGCGGCCAGCTTAGAGTGCTGTGTCGGCGCCTTTAAAATAATGTACTGTTGCAGCTTACCCTTCGGCCTACGAAAGACTGCTTTGCCTTTTCTACCGCCCGCGCCATTTGTTGAGTTGTTGCTCCGTCACGCCGTTAGCGGGCAGCCACCACACCGACTCTTGTTTGTTTTTGTTACTATTTTTTTTATAGCATTGCAGGCAACAAATGCAAGGGCGGACACAAAAAATCTATTAAAAACCCCGTTACAGCATGCTAAAACGGTCACGCTCACAGCTAACGCTGGCCTAAAGTACCGCGAGCGAGCGCAAGCCATGCAGTTTGCTGACGATCTTGCCGAGCGACGCCACTTGGATTCGACATGGGTGCGCCACGCGATTGGGCAAGCGCATCAAATTCCCGCAGTGTCGCGTTTGATGCAGCCCGCGACGCAGCCGTTTGTTAAAAACTGGCGCGCTTACCGCAGCCGCTTCATTGACCCGGTACGCATCGCCGCTGGCGTGCAATTTTGGCAGCGCAATGGAGCTACGCTCGCGCGAGCTCAACAAGACTATGGCGTGCCGCCTGAGATCATCATCGGCATCATCGGTGTCGAAACTATTTACGGCCGCCACACCGGTAACTTCCGGGTGCTGGACGCGTTGAGCACCCTGGCGTTTGACTTCCCTGCGAGTCACCCGCGCGCGACGGAACGCAGCGCCTATTTCAAAGGCGAGTTAGAGCAGTTTTTAATCCTGCAGCACCGGCGCGGCGGCGACCCATTTAC
>JAYULP010000310.1:0-9512 GCA_043763445.1 Polaromonas sp. | reverse complement strand
ACGCTACTTAACCCGTTTTTGCTAGCCGCTGCCCAGCGCAGCGAACCCAACTGAAAGACTGGCATGCAACCCGCCCCCCAAACCGACACCGACACCGGCAGCAACAGCGCGCCCGGGCTGCAGCACCAAGCCAGCGCAGACGCTTTAATGGCGGTGCAGCCGGCCACCGGCTACGCCGGCGATGTCTCGCCGCAACTGGCCTACCACTGGTTTTTGTCGGGCCAAGCCGTGCTGGTCGATGTACGCAGCGACGCTGAGCGTCAATGGGTTGGCTTTGTGCCGGGCGCCCTCCCGCTGGCCTGGAAGCTGTGGCCGGGCATGGCCCTTAACCCGGACTTTGACGCTGGGCTGAGGGCTGCTGTGCAGCCGGGGAAAAAAGTGGTGCTGCTGTGCCGCAGCGGTATCCGGTCGATTGCCGCTGCCCGGCGGGCGACGGACGCCTTGGGCTTGCAGGCCTACAATATTTTGGAGGGTTTCGAGGGCGACCCCGACGCGCAAGACCACCGTGGTCAGCACAACGGCTGGCGCTTTCGCGGCCTGCCGTGGCGGCAAAACTGAGCCGCTGGCCGCCTCAGCGGGCAGGCAAATGAGCGGCCCACTGGCGAGAGTTGCCCACGCGGGCAGGCTTAAAACCTGTTCATAATCCCGTCACATGACGCTACTAGCACTTGACGTGGGAAACACCCGCCTGAAATGGGCGCACTACGAGTCCACGCAGCCGGCTGCCCGGATGTTGGCGCAGGGCGCGGTGTTTCTGGAAAATATTGACAAACTCGCTGACGCGGAATGGGGTAACTTGCCTGCGCCGCGCCATATTCTGGGGTGTGTGGTGGCGGGCGATGCGGTCAAGCGCCGGGTGGTCGAGCAACTCGAGCTGTGGGATGTGCCGCCCCAGTGGGTGAACCCCAGCACACAAGAGGCCGGTTTGACCAACGGCTATGACCACCCCTCGCGGCTGGGCTCTGACCGCTGGGTAGCAATGATTGGTGCGCGCCAGCGGCTGCTGCGGCGCGGCGTGCGCGCGCCGTGCGTGGTGGTCATGGTGGGCACCGCCGTGACGGTCGAAGCCATTGACGTGAGCGGCACGTTTTTAGGCGGCATCATCCTGCCCGGCCACGGCATCATGCTGCGGGCGCTGGAGTCTGGCACTGCCGGTTTGCATGTCCCCACCGGCGAGGTGTGTGATTTTCCGACCAACACCAGCGACGCGCTGACCAGTGGCGGTACCTTTGCAATTGCCGGTGCGGTGCAGCGCATGGTGGACAACACCCGTCGCCACTGCGGCCAGACGCCGGTGTGTTTGATGACCGGCGGCGCTGGCTGGAAGATGGCGCCCAGCATGTCGGTAGACGTGGAGTTGGTTGAGAGCCTGATTTTTGACGGCCTGCTGGCAGTGGCGGCGCAGCGGTTTGCGCCGCTAGCGTCACTGTCCGGCGTGATGCGCGGCGGCACGCCTCAGCAAAGCACAAGCCGTTGAGTCCTTACAGGCATGGATGCCCCTGATGTCAGACTTGAATACGGCTTTTGCCCCAGTCATGGCCGACTCCAAAAAACCTCAGCGACCGGCCTGATAACGCGGCGCTGCTAAAAATCTACGCGCTTTACAAGCAAGCCAGCACGGGTGACAACACCGAGCCAAAGCCCGATTTCAGCGATCCGGTGGCCCACGCCAAGTGGGATATCTGGACCCAGGTCAAGGCCCTGGCGCAGGCCAGCGCCATACAGCGCTACATCGAGCTGATTGCCGAGTTGGCTTAACCCTGATGAATGCTATAAATTCAGGAGCTGCGAAGGCAATATAAACAACGGCCAGCGCTTGGTTGGGCATAAAAAAGGCATTTTCGACATGGCTGAGGCTGCCTTTTTTTGGTTTTCAGGGCCAAAGTAGCCCTAAAAAGCCGGTGTCAGTCAGCTTGGATGCGGGACAGCGTGACAATGCGGTCAGCCAGCGCTTACCCCGGCCACTATGCCGCGGTCTTTGAGGCCTTGAATCTGCACAGCGCTCAGGCCGAGTTCGCGCAGCACCTCGTCGGTGTCTTGCCCCAGCGCGGGCGCGTTGCGGCGGTGTTGGCCCGGCGTGGCCGACAACTTAGGGCAAATGCCGGGCACGGCCAGCGTGCTGCCGTCGTGCATCGCTACGCTGCCAATCATGCCGCGCGCTTGGTAGTGGGGGTCGGCGGCGATGTCCGCTACGGTGTAGATGCGCCCGGCGGGCACGGCGGCCGCGTCAAGGGCGGTGAGCACCTGGTCAAGCGTCAAGGTGGCGGTCCACCGGCCGATAGCGGCGTCAAGCTCGTTGACCCGCGCCACGCGCGCGCAGTTGCTTGCCAGTGCGGGGTCGCGGCCCAGGTCGTCGCGGCCAATGGCTGTCATTAGCCGTTTGTAGATGCTGTCGCCGTTGCCTGCAATCAGCGCGTAACCGCCGTCGCCACAGACATACGCGTTGCTTGGCGCTATGCCGGGCAGTGCGCTGCCAGCCGGGCCGCGTACCGCGCCACAGGCGCTGTACTCCGGCAGCAGGCTTTCCATGCAGTTAAACACGGCTTCATACAGCGCAACGTCAATGACCTGGCCAACACCCGCGGTGTGGCGGTGCTGCAGTGCCAGCAAAACGCCGATCACCCCGTGCAGCGCGGCCAGGGTGTCGCCAAGGCTCACACCGACCCGTACCGGCACCCGTCCAGGCTCGGCCGTCAGGTGGCGCAAGCCACCCATTGCCTCAGCCACCACGCCAAAACCCGGACGGTCGCGGTACGGGCCGGTTTGCCCGTAACCGCTGATGCGCAGCATGATCAAACGTGGATTGGCCGCCAGCAATACGTCTGGCCCCAGGCCCCAGCCTTCCATGACGCCGGGGCGAAAGTTCTCGATCACCACGTCGGCGTCGGCTGCCAGCTGGCGCACGATGGCTTGCGCCTCTGCGTCCTTCAAGCTCAGCGCCAGTGAGCGCTTGTTGCGCGACTGAACTTGCCACCACAGCGAGGTGCCGCCCTTTACAAGTCGCCAGCCACGCAGCGGGTCGCCCGCGCCAGGGGGCTCGATTTTGATGACCTCTGCGCCAAAGTCGGCAAGTGTTTTGGCTGCAAAAGGCCCGGCGATCAACTGGCCGAGTTCCAGCACTTTGAGGCCGCACAACGGGCCTGTTGTTGGGGGTAGGGTGTCGATTGCCATTGCCATAAGCAGGTGAGCCGGTGAGTGGGTGATGGGGTGTGGACCGTTCGCTGTCTATTGCCGTTTCTTGGCCCGAGCGTGGTGCTCGGCGTGCTGCGGCGCTCAGGCTTCGGGCTGAACCAGTGCGTTTAACTTTTTGGTCATTTCCGCCTCAATTTGCGGCTTGAACGCGCTCAACAAAAAGCCGAGCTGGGCGCTCAAGGTAAAGGCCGTGGCGCTCACCGTAAGGATGCCGCTGACGCCAGCGCGCGCAAACGAGAGCACGTCCTGGGCCTCACCAGCGGCGTAAGCGCAGGCCAGCTGGTAGTGGTCTTCAGCTTGCTGGCCCCATTGGCGAGCCAGCTCGCGTGCTTGGGCCAAGCCCAGGGTGTGTTGACGCTCAATCAAGATATCGGCCATGCTCAGATTGCTTTCAGGGGCGGTGCTACGGCTTTTAAGGCCCGGTGGCGGTCAGCTTGCGGCTGCGCTGCCAGGGTTTTGACAGCCGCGTAAAACTGCTGCCAGTTGCGGTCATTTTTTTCAAACAGCGCTTCAAAGCCGGGCACCAGATCGTCATAGGCGGCCTGCGCGCCAAACGCTGCGTTGTTGGCTTTGGCTACCCAGGCGTCATAGCCGGCAAAGCCGCCCCAGCTGGTTTTAAGCACCGCGTAGTCAGCTTGAAAACGCTGCATAACGCCTGCTTTTGCTATTAATTGCGTAGCTGTCCAGGGAGTTAATTCAACGGCAAGGGGCACTTTTGACTCATAAATTGCAGCCAGAGCGCCTCGGGTGGCCTCAGTCAGTGCGCGCATCTGCTGTCGTCGCGTGTTGAAGGCGGCGTAGCTTTGCCGGGCTGCATCGGGCGCGTCGCGCGCTAGCCAACGCTCACTGCCCAAGCGCTCGACAGCGGTGGCAAATGATTCGTTGAACATCGTGTCACCGCTGACATAGACCACTTGGTGGGCCAGCTCGTGAAAAATAATGCGCGCCAGCTCGCCGTCGGGGTAGTTGATGAAGGTGTTGAGCAAGGGGTCGCCGCCCGCCCAGTTCAGCCAGCCCAAGGTGGAGTAAGCGGGCACGCCGTAAACGCTGACCTCTTGGCCCTGCGCTGCCAGCGTGCTAGCCTCAAGGCGTGCGTCGGCCTCGTTAACGTAGCCACGGTAGCCAATGCAGCCAGTGACCGGAAAACACCAGGTCTTCAACGTCAGCGATAGCGCCGGTGCGGCCACCACGTTCCAGACCACCGCCGTGCGGTGCAAGTCGGCATAGCGGCGGTAGCTGGCGTTGTCGGGCAGGGCCAGCTCAGCGCTGGCAAAGCGCCTAATGCGCTGGCTCAGCACCAGTTTGGCTTTGAGCGAAGCCGGCACGTCGGCGTCAGCGAGCCACTGACTCACAGGTTTGGCCGCGCTGAGCAGCTGCAGATGGCCGCTGGCCGACTGCCAGTAATAGCCCAGGTTGGCGCAACTCGGCAAGCACACGCCAACAGCGGCCAGCAGCGCCGTCCAAACAACGCCTTTGCGCCACACCGCTGTGTTTTTTGGCCCTGCTCTCATGGTCATGCTGGCGCCGCGCTACCGACTAACTCATGGGCCAGCTGCACTTCGACTAAGCAGTCATAAAACACCGGTCCACCGCCGAGGTCAGTTAGCCGCTGGCTGGTGAGTTGGTTGACGTTAGTGCCCGCCAAGCCCAGTTTGCGCCACCAAATTCCTAGGCCGTTGACCACGCCGGGGCGCGCCCGGCTAGAGACGGTGGCTTTCACCAGATACGCGCCTCGGCTGTTGAACACGCGCACCACTGAGCCGGTCGTGATGCCCCGCGGCAAGGCATCGTCCGCATGAATTTCCAGCACCGGCTCGGTCTCAATATGGCGCAAACTGGTGACGTTGACAAAAGTTGAGTTCAAAAAATGGCGTGCAGGTGGCGAAATCATGGCCAGCGAAAAGTCGGTGCTGCTGCCAATGCTTTCGTAGTTGGGCACATGGTCAGGCAAGCCATCGTGGCCTTGCGCGGCTAGCCGCGAGCTGAAAAATTCGCACTTACCGGAAGGAGTCGGAAAATTGCCGACGGCAAACGGCGCGTCGGGCAGCAACAGGCTGACAAACCCCCGCGCCAGCAACACCTCAAAATCAATCGCATTGCCAAAGGCGGCGCGGCACAGCGTCTGGTCATCGTGCGCAAAACACGGCTCGTCAAACCCCATGCGGTCGGCCAGCTCCCGGAAAATCTGGGTATTGGTCTTGGCCTGGCCCACTGGGTCAAGGGCCGGGCGGTTGAGCAGCACATCGGTGTGCCCGTAGGACAGGTGAATGTCCCAGTGCTCCAGCTGGGTGGTGGCCGGCAAAATATAGTCAGCATAGTCCGCTGTGTCGGTTTGAAAGTGCTCCAGCACCACAGTGAACAAATCCGCACGCGCGAACCCTGCCACTACACGGCTTGACTCAGGGGCAACCGCCACGGGGTTACTGTTGTAGACCACCAGCGCCGCAATTTGCGGGCCAAAAGCGTCGCTCGCGGGAGCCAGCAAGTCATTGCCAATGGTGCTCATGTTGATGGTTCGGGGCAGCGCGCCAGCGGGCAGCTGCGCCCGCAAGTCGGGCCGTTGTAGCGCCGCGCTATCGACAGGAAACTGGCCGGAGCTGCTGAGCAGCACGCCGCCGGCGCGATGCCGCCACGCGCCAATCAACGCTGGCAGGCAGGCCACAGCCCGGGCCGCATTGCCGCCGCCGCGTACCCGCTGCATGCCATAGTTCAGCCGAATAGCCGCCGGCTGGCCGCTAGCTACGCACTGACCGTAAGCGCGCGCCAAGTCTTCAATTTGTGCCACTGGCACAGCGCAGACAGCGGCAGCGCGCTCGGGCGGCCATGTCAGGGCGCGGGCCCTGAGGGCCGGCCAGCCCACGGTGTGCTGGGCAAGGTAGTCATGGTCTAGCCAGTCATGTTGGATTAGCTGGTGCATCAAAGCCAGTGCTAGGGCCGCATCAGTGCCGGGCAACAAGGCGATGTGGTCATGGCACTTTTCAGCGGTTTCGGTACGCCGTGGGTCAATGCACACCAAGCGCGCACCGGCACGCTTGGCTTGCTGCACATAGCGCCAAAAATGCAGGTTACTGCCAATCGAGTTGCTGCCCCAAATCAAAATCAGCTTGGATTCAGCGAAAAACTCCACCCTCATGCCGACTTTGCCGCCTAGCGTCTGGCTGAAACCTTCGCCGCCAGCGGAGGCACAAATTGTGCGGTCAAGCAGCGACGCCCCCAGCCGGTTAAAAAACCGCCCGGCCATGGCCTCGCCTTGAACAAGTCCCATCGTGCCGGCATAGCTGTACGGCACGATGGCCTGCGCATTGACCGCTGCAATAGACCGCAAGCGCTCAGCGATATCACCCAGCGCCACCTCCCAGCTGACAGGCTCAAACTGCCCAGCGCCCTTGACGCCGCTGCGTCTGAGCGGCGTCAACAGGCGTTGTGGGTGGTGGACTCGCTCGGCATAGCGCGACACCTTGGTGCACAGCGTCCCCGCGGTTTGTGCATGGTCTGGATTGCCCTGAACGCGCAGGGCAATGCGCCCGGCGGAGGTGGTCTGCGTCGTGGTGAGCAAGGCACAGGTGTCGGGACAGTCGTGCGGGCAAGCCCCCCGCACAACGCGAATGTCGGTGGGCGCTGCGCTCAACAGCGGTGTTAATGCGGGAGTCATAACGCTACTTTATCGGCTCTGGTGGCTACCCGCACACTTTACTGGCCCAAGATTTACCCGCGTACGGTTTGCCCCAAGCCATCGAGCGTAAAAGCAAAAAACAAAAACCAAAAAAACAGCTCAAATGAAAGCCACCAGAGCTAACTGCGGCGGTGTGGCGGTTTGTTCATGCTCACCGGCGATGGGCGTATTGGCACTCCAGCGTGCCGCCGCAGGTACGCTGCATGAGGCGCTAAAAGTGCTATTTAAGTTATAGCTAACTAGGCAGTCAACACAACGGCCACCGGATTTTTTGGCCGTTTTATTGAGCTAGCCAAGTAAAGCCCGCAGATTATTTGTCTACTCGCCCTGAGTTCGTCAACAGGTTTTTGGGCGCAAGGCAAGCGTGGACCCACGACGAGCCAGCCTGGAGTGAGCACTTTATTGACCTAATTGACCCCAGTTAACAACCCGCGCTGTGGGCTTTTGACGTGCCCTTCATGTTGTGTGAGCCCCGCGAGCTGTGCGCCCGTTCCCCGCCGAGCCCGGGCCAGCCACAAGCCGCAGGCCCAGTGTGATAATTCAGGCCCGCAGCCCAAGCTTTTTTGCGCCGCCACCACACCGTGTAGCAAGCACAACACTCATGATTTTTGTCACTGGCGGTGCAGGTTTTATTGGCGCTAATTTTGTACTGGACTGGCTGAGCCCGTCGCCCCAGCCGCGCGAGCCGGTGGTGAACTTCGACAAGCTAACCTATGCTGGCAACTTGCACACCTTGACACGCCTGCAGGGTGACGCCCGCCACCACTTTGTGCCCGGCGACATTGGCGAGTTCGCATTGGTTGCGAGCACGCTGGCTACACATCAACCGCGAGCCGTCATTCATTTCGCCGCTGAGTCGCATGTTGACCGCTCAATTGGCGGGCCGGGCGGCTTTATCCAGACCAACATCGTTGGCACATTCACTTTGCTGGAGGCGGTCAAAGCCTACTGGCTCGGCCTGGCGCCCCAAGCCAAAGCGGCGTTCCGGTTTCTACAGGTCTCAACCGACGAGGTCTATGGCTCGCTTAGCAAAAACGAGCCCGCCTTTACCGAAACCCACCGCTACCAGCCCAGCAGCCCCTACTCGGCCAGCAAGGCCGCAAGCGACCATTTGGTGCGCGCCTACCACCACACTTACGGCTTGCCGGTTCTGACCACCTGCTGCAGCAACAACTACGGCCCTTTTCAGTTCCCCGAAAAACTCATCCCGCTGGTGATCGTCAATGCGCTGGCGGGTCGGGCGTTGCCGGTTTATGGCGACGGCCAGCAAATTCGTGATTGGCTGTATGTCAAAGACCATTGCAGCGCCATCCGTGCGGTGCTGGCTCGCGGCCGGCAGGGCGAGGTCTACAACGTCGGTGGCGGCAGTGAAAAACCAAACATTGACGTTGTGCGCGCCGTCTGCCGCTTGCTCGACGAGCTGCGAGCCCGCCCTGACGGGCAGCCCTACGCCGCACAAATCAGCTTCGTGCCAGACCGGCCCGGCCACGACCAGCGCTACGCAATAAACGCCACCAAGGCCCAGCGCGAACTCGGCTGGATGCCGACGCAGACGTTTGACACCGGCCTGCGAAAAACTGTGGCTTGGTACTTAGACAACCCAAGCTGGCTTGCCAGCGTGCAAAGCGGCAGCCGCCGCGTCTGGACCGAAACACAGCACAGCTCTGCACAGCGCGCCCCAGTCAACCGAGCGGTAGCATGAGAATTTTGCTCTTCGGCAAAAACGGCCAGCTTGGCTGGGAGCTGCAGCGCAGCTTGGCGTGCCTGGGCGAGCTGGTGGCCCTGGACCGCCACAGCACCCCACATCGGGGTGAGCTGGCCGACCTCTTCGGCCTGGCCAGCACGGTGCGCGCACTTCGCCCCGATGTGATCGTCAACGCGGGCGCCTACACCGCAGTCGATAAAGCACAAAGCGACGCGGGCACGGCCCGCACCATCAACGCCAACGCTGTGGCCGTGCTGGCCCGCGAAGCCGCCGCACTGGGCGCGCTGCTGGTGCATTTCAGCACCGAGTATGTGTTTGACGGCAGCGGCCAGCGCGCCTGGACCGAAGCGGACCTGCCCGCCCCGTTAAATGTTTATGGCCAAACCAAGCTCGAAGGCGAGCAGGCGATACAAGCTACCGGCCCGCACCACCTGATTTTTCGCACCAGTTGGGTTTATGCGGCGCGCGGCGACAACTTTGCCAAAACCATGCTGCGCCTGGCGCACCAAGGTGAGCGCCTTACCGTGGTGGACGACCAATGGGGCGCCCCCACTGGCGCTGAGCTGTTGGCCGATGTGGCGGCCCACTGCATTCGGCAGGTGCTCCAGCGCCCTGGCGACGCCGGCCTGTACCATTTAGTGCCCAGTGGGCAAACCAGCTGGTTTGGGTTTGCAAAATATGTACTGGCAGGCGCTTTGAACGCCTCAAACGCTACGCAGGCAGTAGCCGAAAAAATGGTGGCCGTGCCCAGCACTGCCGCGCTAACTGCAGCGGTCCGGCCGCGCAATTGTCGGCTTGACGCGCGGCGCTTGCAGGCCGTTTTTGGCTTAACCCTGCCCCCTTGGCAACACGGCGTAGACCGGCTGCTGGCTGAAATTGACTGACACTGCACCACAACCATGCCCGCAAACGTACACACAGCACCGGTCATTGCATCAGCGC
>JAYULP010000309.1:0-3781 GCA_043763445.1 Polaromonas sp. | reverse complement strand
CCAGTTTGATGTGCCGGTTTTTCTGAATTAAATGCATGATGGCCATCGCGTCAATCGGTGGGTCTTTTTTGAAGGTGATGTTGATCACACCGGGGGCGGCGTCAACCTTGACCACACCGTAAGGCCGGGCAATCACGCGCAGGCGATGCACGTCGATCAGCGTTTGCGCTTGTGGCGGCAGTTTGCCAAAGCGGTCCACGATTTCTTCGAGCAGGTCGTCGATTTGGGCGGCTTTTTTCGCGGTTGCTAGCTTTTTGTAGAAGCTCAGGCGCAGGTGTACGTCGCCGCAGTAGTCGGACGGCAGCAGGGCGGGGGCGTGCAGGTTGATCTCGGTGGTGACGCTGAGCGGGCTGAGCAGGTCGGGTTCGCGCCCGGCTTTGAGGGACTCGACGGCTTCGTGCAGCATCTCGTTGTAGAGCTGAAAGCCAATTTCCATCATGTTGCCAGACTGGTTTTCACCCAGCACTTCGCCGGTACCGCGGATTTCCAGGTCGTGCATGGCGAGGTAAAAGCCGCTGCCAAGTTCTTCCATTTGCTGAATGGCGTCTAGCCGCTGGCTGGCTTGCTTGGTCAGCCCTTCGATGTCGGGCACCATCAAATAGGCGTAGGCCTGGTGGTGGCTGCGGCCGACGCGCCCGCGCAGCTGGTGCAGCTGGGCTAGGCCAAACTTGTCGGCCCGGGCCATAACGATGGTGTTGGCAGTCGGCACGTCAATGCCGGTTTCAATGATGGTGGAGCACAGCAGCACATTAAAGCGCTGGGCTACAAAGTCTTTCATCACCTTTTCCAGCTCGCGCTCAGGCATTTGGCCGTGGGCCACGGCAATGCGCGCCTCGGGCAGGATGTCTTCGAGTCTTTGCAGGCGGTTTTGAATCGTTTCGACCTCGTTGTGCAGAAAGTACACCTGCCCGCCGCGTTTGAGTTCGCGCAGCACGGCTTCGCGGATCACGCCGTTGCTCTCCGAGCGCACAAAGGTTTTAATGGCCAGGCGGCGCTGCGGGGCGGTGGCAATGACGCTCATGTCGCGCAGGCCTTCCAGAGCCATGCCCAGGGTGCGGGGAATCGGCGTGGCGGTCAGCGTTAGCACATCGACTTCGGCGCGCATGGCTTTCATGGCCTCTTTGTGGCGCACGCCAAAGCGGTGCTCCTCGTCAATAATGAGTAAGCCAAGGCGCTGAAACTGCACGTCGCGGCTCAGCAGCTTGTGTGTGCCCACCACGATGTCTACTGTGCCGTCGGCAATGCCTTTGATGGCGGCGGTGATCTCTTTGGCGGAGCGAAAGCGGCTCATCTCTGCGACCTTGACGGGCCACTTGGCAAAGCGGTCTATCAGCGTTTGGTAGTGCTGCTCGGCCAGCAGCGTGGTGGGCGCTAGCAACGCGACCTGTTTGCCGCCGGTAATAGCAATGAAGGCGGCGCGCAGCGCAACCTCGGTTTTACCAAAACCCACATCGCCGCAGACCAGCCGGTCCATGGGGCGGGGGCTGATCATGTCCTGGATGACGGCGTGAATGGCGGCGTTCTGGTCGGCGGTCTCGTCAAAGCCAAAGTCGTTGGCGAAGCTCTCGTAGTCCCCCGGCGAGTAGCGAAAGGCGTGGCCTTCACGCGCGGCGCGGCGGGCGTAAATGTTCAGCAGCTCGGCGGCGGAGTCACGAATTTGCTCGGCGGCCTTGCGCTTGGCTTTGTCCCACTGGCCGCCACCCAGGCGGTGCAGCGGCGCCTCATCAGCGCTGACGCCGGTGTAGCGGCTAATCAGGTGCAACTGGCTGACGGGCACATACAGCGTGGCGCTGTCGGCATACTCCAAGTGCAAAAACTCTTGCAGGGCGGGGCTGCCGTCCTCGTTTTTGCTGATTCCCAGGTCCATGTTCATCAGGCCCTTGTAGCGGCCAATGCCGTGCGCACTGTGTACCACTGGGTCGCCTACGTTGAGCTCGGCCAGGTCTTTGATCAGCGCTTCTACGTCGCTGACACGTTCTTGCTTTTTACTGCGGCGGCGCAGGGTGACACCGGCCGCGAACAGCTCGGTTTCAGTGACAAAGTCGATGCCACCGTGGCCGTCGCTTAGCCAGCTAAAGCCGGTGTTCAGTCGGGAAGTGGCAATGCCTAGCTTGTCGCTGCTGGTTTGAAAGTCTTCAAGCGAGTCAAACGCCGGCGGGCTGAGCTGACTGGCCCGCAAAAAGTCCAGCAGGCTTTCTCGGCGGCCATCGCTTTCGGCCAGCAGCAGCACCCGTTGCGGCGTGCTGTTGATGTGGCGCTTCAGTGCGGCAAGCGGGTCTTCTGCGCCGCGCACTACTGCCATGCCAGTTAATTTTTGGAAGTAGGCGCTGTCCGCCACATCCTGCGCCGTGGCTTTGAGCGCTAGCTGCGCATAGCGGTTGGCACAGGCATAAAACTGCTCACTTGACAAAAACAGCGACTCGGGCGGCAGGGCGGGGCGCTCAGGAGCGTCTTTGACCAGGCGGTAACGGTCTTTTGTGTCTTGCCAAAAGCGCTGAAATGCGGGCTCTAGGTCGCCGTGCAGCACCACGGTGGCGCCATCTCCGAGATAGTCAAAAACGGTGGCGGTTGCGTCAAAAAACAGCGGCAAGTAGTACTCGATGCCGGCGGTGGCTACGCCGTTGCCCATGTCTTTGTAGATACGGCTTTTGGTTGGGTCACCGTCGAGCAGCTCACGCCAGCGGCTGCGAAAGCGCCCGCGAGCCTCGTCGTCCATCGGAAACTCGCGGCCGGGCAGCAGGCGTACCTCGGGCACGGGGTACAGGCTGCGCTGGCTGTCGGGGTCAAAGGTGCGGATGGAGTCGATCTCGTCATCAAACAGGTCCACCCGAAACGGCACCAGCGAGCCCATCGGGAACAAGTCAATCAGCCCGCCGCGAACAGCGTACTCGCCGGGGCTTACCACTTGGGTGACGTGGCTGTAGCCGGCCAGCGTGAGCTGGGCCTTGAGTCGCGCTTCGTCCAGTTTTTGCTTGACCTTGAACTCAAACGTGTAGCCGGCCAGAAAGCTCGGCGGAGCCAGTCGGTACAGCGCGGTGGTGGCCGGCACAACCACCACGTCGGCACCGGTTTCTTTTTTGCGCTGCTGAATGCGCCACAGTGTGGCGAGCCGCTCGCTGATTAAATCTTGGTGCGGTGAAAACGTGTCGTAGGGCAGCGTTTCCCAGTCAGGAAACAGCGCGCAGCGCAGGTCAGGCGCAAAAAACGACAGCTCATCCATCAAGCGCTGCGCGGTGGCAGCGTCGGCTGTGACGATGGCAGTGAGTCGGCCCGCCGCCTTTTCTCGCAGCGCCAGCGTGGCCAGCAGCAAGGCGTCAGCAGAGCCAGGAGGCTGGGGCAGGGTGAAGCGTTTACCGGGAGCCAGTGAGGGGAGTTGCATTTGAAAAAACGTGTAGGGAAACCAAAACACCAAAGCGCCAAAACGAATGAACGGGCAGCTCAGCGTCAGCGCCTGTGATTTTAGAATTTATGATGAGTCAATGACAATTGTGCAAGCCGAAGCCCCGAGTTTCCATGTATTTGCCCTGATTGCGTGTGCCGGCAGCGGTAGCCGCGCTGCAACAGCCCAGCCCAAGCAATACGAGCTGGTGGCCGGCCAGCCGTTGGTGATGCACACGCTGGCGGCATTTGCCGCTGTGCCGGCCGTCACGCGCACGCTGGTTGTGGTGGCACCGGGCGACACGTTTTTTGCACCCACGGGCGCGGCTGCGTTTGCGGTAGCGCACTGCGGCGGTGCAAGCCGTGTCCAAAGCGTGCAAAACGGCCTGCTCGCCTTGTTGGC
>JAYULP010000308.1:0-1495 GCA_043763445.1 Polaromonas sp. | reverse complement strand
AGAACGCCTGGAGCATTAGCCGCTTCAAAGGGCTCGGTGAGATGAATGCCTCACAGCTGTGGGAGACCACACTGAACCCCGATACGCGCCGCTTGCTGCCGGTGCAGTTGGGCAATCAGGACTTCGCACAGACGGAGCGTTTGATCACCAAACTCATGGGCAAAGGTGAAGCGGCGGCCCGGCGCGAGTTGATGGAGCTGCATGGCGACGCGGTGGAGGTCGACATTTGACAAAAAATTTATCGTCTCGTTTTTGGAAGTCTTTGGCGGTGCCGGTAACACCCGTGTTGTTTGCGGTACTGGCTCTGGCCGGCCTGCAGGCAGCGGGGGCTGCGCGTGCCGATGTGTGGAGTTACGTTGATCCGCAGGGCATGGCGCACTTTTCGCACCGCCGTGTGGATGAAGGGTATGAAATATTTTTGCAAGGCGGCGACAGCTTCAGTGCCGGCAGTACGTTTGCGCAAGGCGCTTTGGCGGCGACTGGCGGCGACGGCGACGGCGGCGGCGGCGGCGGCGGTGACTTGGCCAGCGGCTTGTCGCAACGCAAAACCGGCTTGCGCTCCCCGTCATCAATCACGCTCCAAACGTATTTTGATATTTTGCCCAACTACAAGGCAGTCAAACACCTGCTACGCGAGGCCTCAGCAGCGCACGGCATTGACTACGAGCTGCTGCAAGCGCTGATTGCGACCGAGTCTGGATTCAATGCACGCGCCGTCTCCCCCAAAGGTGCGGTGGGCTTGATGCAGTTGATCCCCCCAACCGCTGCACGGTACGGCGTAAAAGCTGAAAAAAACGCGCCGATTCAAGTCCAATTGACCGACCCCAAGACCAACATCCAAGCTGGTGCTACCTATTTGCGCGAGCTGCTCAACAGGTTCCCGGGCGAAGTCGAGCTGGCTCTTGCCGCCTACAACGCAGGCGAAGGCGCTGTGCAGCGTGCGGGCAATAAAATACCCAACTACCCTGAAACACGCCATTACGTGAAAACCGTGATGCAGCTCTACACCCGGCTGCGGGCCTCTGCGCCCACCGCTACTGCTGCCAGCGCCACCAGGCGGGTGCGCCTGGAGCTGCCCACGCCGGTGTCCGCTGGTTTTGGCGCAGCAGCTGCATTGCCGCAAGACTGATCGGCATGAGTTTTTACTTTCACCCCGGCGCATTTTTGTTGGGTGGCGCGGCGGGCGTGCTGACGTTAGTGCTGGTTTTGAGTTTGATTATCTCGTTCGCTTATGAAGAGCGCACCTTGCTGGCCTTGGCCAGCTTCCTTGCCCTGATGGTTGCTGCACCACCTTTATTGACCCGCCTTGGGCTGGCCGATGCACCGGTGCAGCAGGCAATGCTGGTGCTTGGGCCCACCGCCACCGTTGCTGGGCAGGTGTGGCTGATGCGTGAGCGAAAAACCCGGACTGGAATCCAGCTTGCATTGGGCGCAATGCTAGCTGCCGGGTTGGGCTTGGTGTGTTTTTTTGGCAGTTCGGTCGATGACGCGCTAA
>JAYULP010000307.1:0-1497 GCA_043763445.1 Polaromonas sp. | reverse complement strand
ACAGTTTTACCAACGGATCGTAGGCGCTGCCATGAAACAGCTTGACCACTAAAGCGCCGTCAGGCTTGAGGCGAGTCTGTGCAAAATCGACCGCCAGCTCGACAAGGTGAGCAATACGCGCCGCATCTGCCGACTCAATGCCGGACAAATTAGGCGCCATATCAGAAATAACAAGGTCAACCCGCATGGGGCCGTTGCTTGCTGCCAGAGCCTGCTCTAGTTGCAACAAAACGTCTGGCTCGCGGAAATCGCCTTGAATAAAAGTCACCCCTTCGATGGGCTCCATGGGTAACAAATCGAGCCCAATGATGCGCCCATTGAGCGCGCCCACCGCTGCGCCAGTTGGCGATAACTTGCGCCTGACATACTGGCTCCACGCCCCGGGTGTGCTGCCGAGGTCCACCACACAGTGACCCGGCTTAATCAGCTTGAGAGTCTCGTCGATTTCCATCAACTTGTAGGCCGCTCGAGCACGGTAGCCGTCGCGCTGCGCTTGTTTGACATAGGGGTCATTGAGGTGGTCATGCAGCCAAGCCTTGTTGAGCTTTTTGCCTTTGGTGCCAGCGCGTGCGTCCACCTTCGCGTCAGACTTCATCACCGTTTTGGCGCCCGCCGTGCTTTGACGGGTGGCATTGGCTGTGGCTGTCGAAATGGCTTTGGCGCGCGTACTTAACGCCGTCTTCGTGTTAACTTTCATTGTCTGTATTGTCCTCTGACGGCCAACCGCGATAATCGGCAGATGGCTCAAATACAACTTACCCCGGCGCAGCGTAAAGATCACCGCGCTCAAGCACATCACCTTAACGCCGTTGTCATGGTGGGCTCGGACGGCCTGACCGCTGGCGTGCAAAAAGAAATCGACGCCGCGCTCAACGCCCACGGGCTGATTAAGGTCCGCGTGCAGTCTGATGATCGCGCCAGTCGCGAAAAAATGTTTCAGACGGCGGCAACAGCGCTCAGCGCCGCGCCAATTCAGCACATCGGCAAGTTGTTGGTGTTGTGGCGCCCAATGCCAGAGCGAGAAAAAAAGGTCAGTGAGGACCGCATGCCAGGCCCACGCGATGTAAAAGTGCTGAAAAACAGCTCGCGCTACGGCCAACGGCCTGAAGTCAAGATCCTGCGGGTGCTGGGCAACCAGCGCCTGACGCCTGGAGGCACCGTCAAACGCGCTAAGCCGCCCAAGCAGCGCAGCCTCAAGAAAAGCTCGCAAGACTAAAGCGCTGCAGGCGGCACTCGCCGCAACACAAAAAACCAGTCGGACAGGCTGGTTTTTTTATGTCGGGGCGCGATAGTATTGGGCTGCGGGCTTGATTTTCACTGGCCTCTTTAGATTTTGACCTTCATCCCCCAACTGATTTTCATGACCAATCCACTCCTTGACTTTTCAGACCTGCCGCTGTTTGACCGCATTCAGCCTGAGCAGGTAAGCCCAGCAGTCGACGTTTTGATTGCACGCGCAAATACTGCGCTTGAAGCGGTCACTGCCCCAGATTTTGC
>JAYULP010000306.1:0-3811 GCA_043763445.1 Polaromonas sp. | reverse complement strand
CAAAATTTTTTTAGTGCCGCTGCAGTGAACTGCGGCTGCCCTAGCGGCCAAACAAAGGCATTTTGTTGTCACTCGCGTAGTCAAACCAGCGCGGTCTGGTGCGTGTTTGGCGCGGCTCGGGGCTCAAGCGGTATTTTTTCAAAAGCCATGCCAGCCGGGCCCTCAGCAAGCTGACGTTCGACTGGCCGCTCACAGCGCTCGGCCAAACCGTTGGACCGCCGCCGTCACTGCTGCGGACAGGCCGGTGATCGGTGCTGTGTGGCTGGCAACGCCTTGGTGTTTGCTCGCCGCACAAACCGGCAATTGGTGCGGGTTAATGCGGGTTGCTGCAGTCGAGTTGGACTGCGGTGCGTTTCGAGGTCAAGTCAAGCTAGCAATTCAAACCATGGAGCGGGTGAAGGGAATCGAACCCTCGTCAGTTGCTTGGGAAGCAACAGCTCTGCCATTGAGCTACACCCGCCGCGCCCGTATTCTAAGGCCACCGGCCGGCGCTGAGCGTGCGTTGACGCGGCCCGCTGATGCAGCGCGCTGAGCGTTGGCTGCTACCCAAACGGGCGGCCCTAACAGCCCAGACGACTTAAAAACCTTGATTTAGGGCTAAAAGTACACTCCGCCGTCGTATTTGTTTACTGCGTAGCTATTAACAACGTAGCAATTGGCCCATCGGGATTACTTTTGAATGTCGCCCATGCACAAAAACTTCATCTCCAGGTAGTCCTCAATGCCGTGGCGTGAGCCTTCCCGGCCCAAGCCGGATTGTTTGATGCCGCCAAACGGCACATGCTCAGTCGCGATCACGCCGGCGTTGATGCCAACCATGCCGTATTCGAGCGCTTCGGCCACCCGGTAAATACGGCCAATGTCGCGGCTGTAGAAATAACTGGCCAGCCCAAACTCGGTGTTGTTGGCGGCGTCGATTGCGTCTTGGTCTTGCGTGAAGCGAAACACCGGTGCAAACGGGCCAAAGGTTTCTTGTGTGGCGCACAACATGTCGGCGCTGGCGTTGCCAATCACCGTCGGCTCAAAAAACTGGCCTTCTAAGCGGCGGCCGCCAGCGAGCAGCGTGCCGCCTTTGGCCAGGGCGTCGGCAACGTGAAGCGCAACTTTGTCAACCGCTGACGGCGCAATCAACGGGCCTTGCGCTACGCCGTCGTCAAAGCCATTGCCGACTTTCAAGGCCTTGACCTTGGCGGCAAATTTTTCGACGAACTGCTCATACACACCATCTTGTACATAGATACGGTTAGCGCAAACGCAGGTCTGGCCCGCATTGCGGTATTTGCTGGCCATAGCGCCGTCTACAGCGGAGTCCACATCGGCGTCGTCAAACACAATAAAAGGGGCGTTACCGCCGAGTTCAAGCGACAACTTTTTAACCGTGGGTGCGCACTGCGCCATCAAAATGCGGCCAACCTCGGTGGAGCCGGTAAAACTCAGGTGCCGCACGGTCTGGCTGGCGCACAGCACCTTGCCCACCGCTGCACTGTGGCTGCTGGTTAGCACATTGAGCACCCCAGGGGGAATGCCAGCACGCACCGCCAGCTCGGCCGCCGCCAGCGCTGTGAGCGGCGTTAGCTCAGCGGGCTTGATGACCACGGTGCAGCCAGCGGCCAGCGCTGGGGCCACCTTGCGGGTAATCATGGCCAGTGGAAAGTTCCACGGCGTGATGGCCGCGCACACGCCAATCGGCTGCTTGATCACGCTCAAGCGCCGGTTGTTGTCAAACGGCGGCAGGGTCTCGCCGTTGACGCGCTTGGCCTCTTCTGCAAACCACTCGACGAAACTGGCACCGTAGGCAATTTCACCTTTGGCTTCAGCCAACGGTTTGCCTTGCTCAGCAGTCATGATGCACGCCAAGTCGTCCTGGCTGGCCATTAGCAAGGTGTACCACTTGAGCAAAATGGCATGGCGCGCTTTGCCGGTTTTTCCGCGCCAAGCGGGCAGCGCGGCATTGGCGGCGGCGATGGCGTGTGTGGTGTCCTCGGCGGTGAGGTCCGCCACGTCTGCCAGCCGGAGCCCAGTGGCCGGGTCGTTGACCTCAAACCGTGCGCTACCCGGCAGCCATTGCCCGTTGATCAAGGCGTGGGTCTTGAGCAAGCTTGGGTCTTTGAGGCGTGAAATTAGGCAAGTCGAAGAAGTCGGCAAGGTCTTCATGTGCATTGTGGGCGCTTTCTTAGATCAAAAAAAAGTGAGCTGGCAGGCGGGTGCCAGCGCGTCGGGCAGGCGGCGGGCCGTTGCCGCTTCAAAGCATAGCGGGCTAACGCCTGGCGTGTGTACTGGTCTGTGGCCTGCGCTTTACCGCCCAATAGCGGCAAACTTATAATCAAAACGTCAAGGCAAAGAGCGGCTTTTTCAGCAGTTCTAAAGCCTGTCGCCACGGTATTTTCCGCCTGGCAAGCCCTTGTTTACGCCACACTGCAGACCTTCTCATGACCTATCTGACTCCTTTGGCTGGCCCCTGCGCGGCCGTGATGTCTGTTGCCGACATCCGCAAAACTTTTCTGGACTTTTTCGCCAGCAAGGGCCACACCGTCGTGCCGTCGAGCTCGCTGGTGCCCGGTAACGACCCGACGCTGATGTTCACTAACTCTGGCATGGTGCAGTTCAAAGACGTGTTTTTGGGCACGGACAAGCGCAACTATGTGCGGGCCACGTCGGTACAGGCTTGCTTGCGTGCGGGCGGCAAGCACAATGACCTTGAAAACGTGGGCTACACCGCGCGCCACCATACTTTTTTTGAAATGCTGGGTAACTGGAGCTTTGGCGACTACTTCAAGCGCGAGTCGCTGAAGTGGGCCTGGGAGCTGCTCACCGAGGTCTACCAACTGCCAGCCGAGCGTTTGCTTGTTACCGTGTACCAAGACGACGACGAGGCCTACAACATTTGGACCAAAGAAATCGGTTTGCCAGCTCAGCGGGTGATACGCATTGGCGACAACAAAGGCGGGCGCTACAAGTCCGACAACTTCTGGATGATGGCCGACACTGGTCCGTGCGGGCCATGCAGCGAAATTTTCTATGACCACGGCCCGCACATTGCCGGGGGCCCCCCCGGCAGTGAGACTGAAGACGGTGACCGCTTCATCGAGATATGGAACAACGTGTTCATGCAGTTCAACATGGCGGAGGACGGCTCGGTCTCGCCGTTGCCCGCGCCGTGCGTGGACACCGGTATGGGCCTGGAGCGCTTAGCCGCCGTTTTGCAGCATGTGCACAGCAACTATGAGGTGGACATTTTTGCGGCGCTGATCAAAGCCGCCGCCCGTGAAACCGGGCAATGCGACCTGCACCACAAAAGCCTGCGGGTGATTGCCGACCATATTCGCGCTACCGCCTTCTTGGTGAGCGACGGTGTGAACCCGTCGAACGAGGGGCGCGGCTATGTGCAACGCCGCATCATCCGGCGCGCCATTCGCCACGGCTACAAGCTGGGCAAAAAAACCCCGTTTTTTCACAAACTGGTGCCCGAGCTGGTGGCCTTGATGGGCACGGCTTACCCGCGCCTGAAGGCTGACAGTGCACGGGTGATGGAGGTGTTGCGCCTTGAGGAAGAGCGTTTTTTTGAAACGCTGGACATCGGCATGACGATTTTGGACACGGCGCTGGCCGGCCAGCAGGTGTTGCCGGGCGATGTGGCCTTCAAGCTGCACGACACCTATGGCTTTCCGCTGGACTTGTCCGCTGACGTGTGCCGCGAGCGCGGGCTGACGGTGGACGAGGCCGGTTTTCATGCTGCTATGGACAAGCAAAAGTCGCAAGCCCGCGCGGCCGGCAAGTTCAAAATGGACAAAGCGCTGGACTATGCGGGCAG
>JAYULP010000305.1:0-1509 GCA_043763445.1 Polaromonas sp. | reverse complement strand
GTTACGACCGACGCCACCGGCGTTGCAACCGTGACACTGGGTGCAGCACCGTCGGTTGCTGGGTCCTATTTAATCAATGTGAGTGGCTCTGGGGTGGTTGCAGTTAAGCCGTTTGTGGTGATCGCGGTAGGTGGTGGTGGTGTTGCTGCAGCCAACGGGGTTATAGACGGCGTAAGTTTGTCAATCTCGGGCTCCCCTCTGAAGCCAAATGCAGCTGGCACGACGACCAGCCGTGCCGGGTTGAAAGCGGTGTTTCTCGACAGTGCCAACAAGCCGATCCAAAACGTGCGGGTAAGGTTTGAAATTTCTTCCCCTTCTTTGGACTCTGCTGAGGCTATATCCACTGGCGGATCGACTGTCTACAGCGACCTCAATGGTGATGCAATTTCGGACTATATTGCAGGGTTTCGCTCAAGCGGCACGGACAAGGTTGCCGTGCGAATGTGTTACGGAAATAACGACAGCGATATTGCAAATGGACAATGCCCGTTATCAGTTACCAGAACCCTTACGGTGGCAGGACAGTCGGTTTCAATATCGTTGGGTGACAATAATGAACTTGTGAAAGGCCCATTCAATTTAACTTACATCAAAAAGTTTAATGTGGGAGTTGTGGACGCGGCTGGTAACGCAATTGTTAACGCGCAGATTTCTGCTACTGTTGACTTGATTTCTTACCGCAAGGGCAGGTACAGCATAGACAGTTATCGTTGTTTGAACAAAGACAGGAACAGAAACGGTACGCTGGATGATAACGAGAGAACGCCGTTTTGGGATTCACTGTATTCGGGTGTGTACGGTCCTGAATCAATTTTGCCGCGCAAAGCCGACGCAATTTTGTCGTTTGTTGGCACTAATGTTACAGGCACAAACGGCCAGACAACCGTTCAAGTAGAGTATCCACAGAATGTTGCTAATTGGCTTGAATACTCGGTTAAAGTGACGACGAATGTTGCTGGATCCGAGGGCACTGACGTCAAGGTTTACGTTACCGACTTTGTTAAGGGTGACGAAGTAAATGGCTCCTTCTTGGTCTCCCCTTATGGAGTCATTCAAAGCTGCACAGTGCCCAATTAGGTCGACTTTAGTTCAATTGTGGTGTGTGTATGTTTGGTCGGTTTGCCCGGGTCTGGTAAATCTACTGTTGGCCGGCAACTCGCAAAAAAGCTTCACCTTAAGTTTTTCGACTCAGATCAAGAGGTGGAGCGCTTTGTGGGGTGTTCAATCCGAGATTTTTTTGCAGTCGAAGGCGAAAGTAGTTTTAGGAAAATTGAAGCACAAGTAGTTGCCGAGCTGTCTTGCTTACACGGCGTAGTTCTGTCTACCGGCGGAGGTGCGGTGATAACGCCGTCAGTTCGACAATGCTTGCGTTTGGATTGCTCGGTTGTTTATTTGCACTCGAGACCTGAAGAAATTTTTCGGCGCCTTAAGCATGATCAGTCTCGTCCCTTGCTGCGGGCACCTGACCCTCTTGCCCGCTTGGCTGAGCTCTATGCCCAACGAGATGCG
>JAYULP010000304.1:0-1510 GCA_043763445.1 Polaromonas sp. | reverse complement strand
AAGCGGCGCACACGCCGCCGTCAACCTGGGTGCTGCTGCGGCTGTGGCGGTTTGCGCGGCCTTACCGATTTCAGCTGCTCAGTGGGTTTTTGCTGACTTTGGCGTCAACGGCGGCCACGCTGGTGCCGCCTTACCTGACGATTCCGTTGATGGACGACGTGCTGATTCCGTTTCAAAACGGCCAGCAGATTGAAACCTGGCGCGTCGCAGCAATTTTGGGCGGGTTGCTAGGCGCAGCCGTGCTGGGCTGGGCGCTGAACTGGGCGCGCACCTACTTGCTGGCTTTGGTGTCTGAGCGCATCGGGGCGGACCTGCGCACGGCCACGTTTGACCACCTGCTTGATTTGTCCCTGGACTACTTCGGCGCCAAACGCACCGGCGACCTGATGAGCCGGATTGGCTCGGAGACTGACCGTATCTGCGTGTTTTTATCGCTGCACGCGCTCGACTTTGCGACCGACGTGTTGATGATTTTTATGACGGCAGCGATTTTGCTGTCCATCAACCCGTATCTGGCGTTGGTCACGCTGCTGCCGCTGCCGTTCATTGCCTGGATGATTCATGTGGTGCGCGACAAGTTACGAGCCGGTTTTGAAAAAATTGACCGCGTCTGGTCTGATGTGACCAACGTGTTGGCCGACACCATTCCCGGTATTCGTGTGGTCAAAGCTTTTGCCCAAGAAAAACGTGAAACTCAGCGCTTTCGCGCGGTCAACCAGCTCAACTTGGCGGTCAACGACAAGTTGAACAAAACCTGGTCACTGTTTACGCCCACCGTGTCACTGCTGACAGAAATCGGTCTGCTGGTGGTCTGGGCGTTTGGCATCTGGCTGATCTCAAAGCAGCAAATTACCGTTGGCGTGCTGAGCGCTTTTGTGGCCTACATCGGCCGGTTCTACGGACGACTCGATTCGATGAGCCGTATCGTGTCAGTAACCCAAAAAGCGGCCTCCGGGGCCAAGCGCATTTTTGACATTCTTGACCACGTCTCAAATGTGCCAGAGCCCGCGCAGCCGGTAAAAATCCAGGCACTGCAAGGCCGTATCGACATGGCCGCGCTGGGCTTTCGTTATGGCAACCGCTCGGTCATTCGCGGGCTTGACTTGCAGATTCAACCCGGGGAGATGATTGGCTTGGTGGGGCACAGCGGCTCGGGCAAAAGCACGCTGGTCAATTTGCTGTGCCGGTTTTATGACGTGAGCGACGGCTCGATTTTGGTGGACGGCGTTGACATTCGCCGCTTTGGGGTGGCCGACTACCGCCGCCACATCGGGCTGGTGCTGCAAGAGCCATTTTTGTTTTTCGGCACCATTGCTGAAAATATCGCTTATGGCAAACCCGGTGCGACCCGCCTTGAGGTAGTGAGCGCTGCGCGGGCCGCCCATGCCCATGAGTTTATTTTGCGGCTGCCGCACGGCTATGACTCGCTGGTCGGCGAGCGTGGCCAGGGCTTGTCGGGCGGTGAGCGCCAACGTATCTCGATTGCCCGGGCGCTGCTGATTGACCCTCG
>JAYULP010000303.1:0-9625 GCA_043763445.1 Polaromonas sp. | reverse complement strand
GATTCACAGCGTCAAAGCCGGGTCAGCAGGCCGCGGGCAGCATCGAGCTGTGGCGGCGGTTAACGCAAGTTATAAAACGCGTCGCGGCCAGGGTAGGTTGCGATGTCGCCCAAGTCTTCTTCAATGCGCAGCAGCTGGTTGTACTTTGCGGTACGGTCCGAGCGTGACAGGGAGCCGGTTTTGATTTGTCCCGCATTGGTGGCCACCGCAATGTCGGCGATGGTGGTGTCCTCAGTTTCACCTGAGCGGTGGCTGATGACGGCGGTGTAGCCGGCGCGTTTGGCCATTTCAATGGCGGCAAAGGTTTCAGTCAACGTGCCAATTTGGTTGATTTTGATCAAAATCGAATTGGCTACCCCTTTGTCGATGCCTTCTTTTAGGATTTTGGTGTTGGTGACAAATAAATCGTCACCCACCAGCTGGACGGTTTTACCTAGGCGCTCAGTCAAAATTTTCCAGCCTTCCCAGTCGCCTTCGGCCATGCCGTCTTCAATGCTGATGATCGGGTATTTATCGACCCAGGTGGCCAACATATCAGTCCATTCGGTGGCACTCAGGCTCAGGCCTTCAGCGCCCAGCTGGTACTTTGCGTCTTTGTAGAACTCGCTGGCAGCGCAGTCCAAGCCTAGCGCTATTTGCTCGCCCGCCACAAAACCGGCTTTGTCGATGGCTTGCAAAATCAGCGCAATGGCAGCTTCATGATGGGCAACATTAGGGGCAAAGCCGCCTTCGTCGCCCACGGCAATACTCATGCCTTTGTCGTGCAAAATCGTCTTCAGGGCGTGAAACACCTCGGCACCATAGCGCACGGCTTCCCGAAAACTCGGCGCGCCCACCGGAATAATCATCAGCTCTTGCAGGTCGAGATTGTTGTTGGCATGGGCGCCGCCGTTGATTATGTTCATCATCGGCACTGGCATTTGCATAGCGGCACTGCCGCCAAAATAGCGGTACAGCGGCAAGCCAGCTTCTTCAGCGGCGGCGCGGGCCACCGCCATACTGACCGCCAGCATCGCATTGGCGCCTAGGCGCGACTTGTTTTCCGTGCCGTCAAGCTCAATCAGTGTGCGGTCTAAAAATGCCTGCTCGCTAGCGTCCAGACCCAACACCGCCTCGGAAATTTCGGTGTTGATGTGCTCGACCGCCTTGAGAACGCCCTTGCCGCCGTAGCGGGACTTGTCGCCGTCGCGCAGTTCGATGGCTTCGCGCGAGCCGGTGGACGCGCCTGAAGGCACTGCCGCGCGGCCCATCACACCGGACTCCAGCAACACGTCACATTCGACCGTCGGGTTACCCCGGCTGTCTAAAATTTCGCGACCTACGATGTCAACAATAGCGCTCATTAGGATTCTTTCAAATTAAAGTTAAAGCTCAAAGCCAAACGGGTGGTGCTCACCGGTGTGTGGGGCTAACTGACAGGTCAGGCTGAAAAATTGTTTTCTAAAAACCCGTTTTTCTTGGTCACTTGGTCCAGCTCCAGCAGCGTCTGCAGCAGTGCTTTCATGTGTTTTAGGGGCACTGCGTTGGGGCCGTCGCTCATGGCGTTGGCCGGGTCAGGATGGGTTTCCATGAACACTCCCGCTACGCCTACTGCCACCGCTGCGCGTGCCAGCACTGGCACCATTTCGCGCTGTCCGCCGCTGCTGGTGCCGTTGCCGCCGGGCAGCTGCACCGAGTGCGTAGCGTCAAACACCACTGGCGCATGGGTTTGGCGCATGATCGCCAGGCTGCGCATGTCAGACACCAAGTTGTTGTAGCCAAAGCTGGCGCCGCGTTCACAGGCCATGAACCGGTCTTCGCTGAGCCCCGCGTCCTTGGCCGCTGCACGGGCCTTGGCCATCACATTTGTCATGTCGCTAGGCGCTAAAAATTGGCCTTTTTTTATGTTCACCGGCCGACCCGACTGCGCTACGGCGTGGATAAAGTCTGTTTGCCGGCACAAAAAAGCCGGTGTTTGTAGCACGTCCACCACCGCGGCAACGGCGGCGATGTCCGCTTCGTTGTGCACATCGGTAATCAACGACACCCCCAGCGTTTTTTTAACCTTTGCCAGAATCTCTAAGCCTCTGTGCATGCCGGGGCCGCGAAAAGTGGTGCCACTCGAGCGGTTGGCTTTGTCATAGCTTGACTTAAAGATAAAGGCAATGCCTAGCGAGTCGGTGATGTCCTTGAGCGCGCCTGCGGTGTCCATCTGCAGTTGTTCAGACTCGATCACACAAGGCCCGGCAATCAAGAAAAACGGATGGCTCAGGCCGACATCGAAACCGCAGAGCTTCATGCTGGCGCCACCGCTTGTTGGGTGTTGCTCAGCAGCTCGTCGCTGCAATGTGGGAACGCTTGATGCGCTAGTGCTGCCTTGATGTAAGCGTTGAACAACGGATGCCCCGCCCAGGGCGTGGACTTGAACTCAGGGTGAAACTGCACGCCAACATACCAAGGGTGCACGCTTTGCGGGAGTTCGACAATTTCAGTTAGCTGCTCACGCTGGGTCAGCGCAGAGACCACCAAACCCGCTTGGCGCAGCTGCGGCAGGTAGTTGACATTGGCTTCGTAGCGGTGGCGGTGGCGCTCGGTAACCACCTCGCCGTAAATCCGATGGGCCAAGGTGCCCGGGGCCACATCCGAGCTCTGCGCGCCGAGTCGCATCGTGCCGCCCAAGTCGGACTTGGCGTTGCGGGTTTTGATGGTGCCGTCGGCGTCTTTCCATTCTGCAATCAGGGCGATCACTGGGTGCGGGCACAGCGGCTCAAACTCAGTGCTGTTGGCGCCTTTCAAGCCTGCCACATGGCGGGCAAACTCGATGGTCGCGACCTGCATACCGAGACAGATTCCAAGGTACGGAATTTTGTTTTCACGGGCGAACTGCGCCGCGCAAATTTTGCCTTCCACACCGCGTACCCCAAAGCCGCCGGGCACCAAAATGCCGTCAAACTTAGCCAGCGCGGACACATTGGCCGCAGAAATCGCCTCCGAGTCGATGTACTCAATGACCACCTTGGCATGGTTTTTCATGCCGGCGTGCCGCAGCGCCTCGTTGAGCGACTTGTAGCTGTCGCTCAGGTCAACATACTTGCCGACCATGGCGATGCGAACCTCGCTGGTGGGGTGCTCGATTTCATGCACCAAACTGTCCCAGCGCTTGAGGTTTGCAGGCGGCGTGTTCAGCCGCAGCTTGTCGCAGATCAGGCCGTCGAGTCCTTGCTCGTGCAGCATGCGCGGCACTTTGTAGATCGTCTCCACATCCCACATTGAGATCACGCCCCACTCAGGCACATTAGAAAAAAGCGATATTTTCTCGCGCTCTTCTTGCGGAATGCGGCGGTCTGCGCGGCACAGCAGCACGTCGGCTTGAATGCCAATTTCACGCAGCTGTTTGGCGGTGTGTTGGGTTGGCTTGGTTTTGAGCTCGCCCGCCGCAGCAATCCAAGGCACATAACTCAAATGCACAAAAGCGCTGTTGTTTGGCCCAAGGCGCAGGCTCATTTGGCGCACGGCTTCCAAAAACGGCAGCGACTCGATGTCGCCGACCGTGCCGCCAATTTCGACAATAGCGACGTCCACAGCCTCTGGAGTGCCAAAGCCAGCGCCGCGCTTGACGAAGTCTTGAATCTCGTTGGTGACGTGCGGAATGACTTGCACGGTTTTGCCTAGGTAGTCGCCACGGCGCTCTTTTTCCAGCACGCTTTTGTAGATTTGGCCGGTGGTGAAGTTGTTGGCCTTTTTCATGCGCGTTTCAATGAAACGCTCATAGTGACCTAAATCGAGGTCGGTTTCTGCGCCATCTTCGGTCACAAAAACTTCGCCATGCTGAAACGGCGACATCGTCCCGGGGTCGACGTTGAGGTAGGGGTCCAGCTTGATGAGAGTGACTTTGAGGCCGCGCGACTCCAAGATCGCGGCTAAGGAGGCTGAGGCGATTCCCTTGCCTAGGGAAGACACTACACCGCCGGTGACGAAGACGAATTTGGTCATGTCAGTGGCGAACGGCAAGTTCGCTGTGGTGGTAAACCCAAAATTATACGGGGTGGGCAAGCCTAGTAAGGGCGCCCAGCAGCACTGGCTGGTCAAACTGCTACATTGCCATGCATGACGATTCCAGCCCATTTTTCTGATGCCAACGGCGACAACAGCGCGCCTGATTTGCAAGCAATCAGCACCCCTGCCGAGCTGCAAGGACGGCATATTGTTTTGGGCTTGTCGGGCGGCATTGCCTGCTACAAGTCGGCTGAGTTATGCCGTGCGTTGGTCAAGGCAGGGGCAACGGTGCAAGTGGTGATGAGCGAGGCGGCAGCCCAGTTCATCACACCGGTGACGATGCAGGCGCTCAGTGGCCGGGCGGTGTATTGCAATCAGTGGGATGCACGCCAAGCCAACAACATGGCGCACATCAATGTCTCACGCGGCGCCGATGCCATCGTGGTTGCGCCGTGTAGCGCCGACTTTATGGCCAAACTGGTGTATGGCGGAGCGGACGATTTGCTCAGTTTGATGTGCCTGGCGCGGCCGCTCAGCGCCGTGCCGCTGTTGCTGGCACCGGCGATGAACCGTGAGATGTATGCCCACCCTGCTACCCAGCGCAATTTGTCGCAACTGCAGCGGGACGGCGCGGTAGTGCTGGGGGTGGGCACTGGAAGTCAAGCCTGCGGCGAAACCGGCGACGGCCGCATGCTGGAGCCGCAACAGTTGCTCGACGAGTTGGTGGCTTTTTTTACACCGAAATCGCTCGCCGGCGAGCGGCTGGTTGTGACCGCCGGGCCGACCTACGAGGCCATTGACCCGGTGCGCGGTATCACCAACTTGTCCAGCGGAAAGATGGGCTTTGCCATCGCGCAAGCGGCCCGTGAAGCCGGGGCTGAGGTCACGCTAATCGCCGGCCCAGTGAGCTTGCCAACGCCACGCGGCGTCACGCGACTGGACGTTAAATCTGCACAAGATATGCAACTGGCCCTTAATTGTGTTGCCTCGACTGCTACTATTTTTGTAGCTGCTGCAGCGGTAGCAGACTGGCGACCAGCAGCGGTAGCAGACCAAAAAATCAAGAAAACGGCAGCTGGGCAAGCACCAGCGCTGGTGTTCGTTGAAAACCCTGACCTCCTCGCTGGCGCAGCGCGCAGCGCGCGGGCGCTCAACGGCGAGCTGTTTTGTGTTGGCTTTGCAGCTGAAAGTGAGCACCTTGAACTTCATGCCAAGGCCAAACGAGAGCGCAAAGGCGTTCCCTTGCTGGTCGGCAACCTTGCCCCCGCAACATTCGGGCTGGACGACAACGCGCTGCTGCTGGTGGACGCGCACGGCAGTCAGGCCATGGCGCGTGCCAGTAAGCGCCGGTTGGCGCAACAACTGGTGCGCGAAATCGCCAGCCGACTGCACCGCACGCCCGACTGAACTGGCTAGCGGTGTGCCGCCCAGTGCGGGCCGCGTTGCGTGTACCGTTAACGCTTTTTTCAAGGTCGGCTCGGCCGTCTAAACCAAACACCACAATGAACATTGACATCAAACTGCTGGACGCCCGCTTGGCGGCGTTGCTTCCAGCCTACGCCACACCGGGTAGCGCGGGCCTTGATTTGCGCGCCTGCTTGGACGCGCCGGTCACGCTGCAACCCGGCGCCTGCGAGTTGTTGCCCACGGGACTGGCTATGTACCTGAACGACGCAGGCTACGCAGCGTTAATACTGCCGCGCTCGGGGCTGGGCCATCGGCACGGTATTGTTTTGGGTAACCTGGTGGGGCTAATTGACAGTGACTACCAAGGCCAGTTGATGATCAGCGCCTGGAACCGCAGTGCTGAGGCTTTCACAATAGAGCCCATGGAGCGCATTGCCCAGCTGGTGATAGTGCCTGTGGTTCAGGCCCAGCTCAATTGGGTGTCAACGTTTGAGCCGACCCAGCGCGGTGAGGCCGGCTACGGCTCCACCGGCAAGGATTGACACCGCTGGCGAGCAGTTCAAATGTGCGGGCCTCGCCGTGTCACCGTACCACCATATCACCGTACTACCCCACCACCCTAGAGTGTGCGGCGGTGTTGTCCGACGGGTTTGTGCTGGCTCTGCAGATGCTTCGGTTCGCTGTTTTCCGCCATAATCCATAAGATACCGCCGTGTGCGGTTCACACCAGCCTAGCGGATGCGTGGCCAAGTGCTGCGGGCGCATTGGCCCGGTGTTTTTTGGACATTTCAATGCTCAACACAAAACATTTAATTTTTTGTACCGCAGCTGTTGTGGTGGCGGCGGCGGTTGTGGCTTGCGCCCCGGTGCCGGTGCAAAACGCGTATCCGGCTTCCTATCCGCAGACTAAGCAGGGTGCTTACCCGGCCGGCAGCTACCCGGCAACTGCCAACCCGTCACAAAACCAGCAAGGCGCGCTTGTTGAGTATGGCCGAGTCAGCAGCATTGAAGTGGCTCAAACACCGGCTCAAACACCGGCTCAAACGCAGGGCTCCGGCGTTGGCGCATTGATTGGCGGCGTCGCTGGCGCTGCGGTCGGACGCCAAATTGGCGGCGGTTCAGGCCGGGATGCCGCCACAGCGGTGGGCGCGCTGGCTGGACGCCAAATTGGCGGCGGTTCAGGCCGGGATGCCGTCACAGTGGTGGGCGCGCTGGCCGGTAACGCGGTTGAAAAGAGTCGCAACAGTGCCTTGAGCCAAAGTCAGCGAGTGTTTGTGCAGCTCGACAGTGGCGGCGTGCGCTCCTACGACGTGTTGGCAACTGGTCAATTTCGCGTTGGCGACCGGGTGCGAGTCGAGAACAATCAGCTGGCTCGCTGGTAGCCGCGGCTGCCAGCGAGCGCCTGGACGCTGAAGCACCAAGGCGCACGGCTGAGCGCGCGGCTGGCGGCGTTTTCAATGCAGCGTTTGGCCGCCAGGCTGCAGCGGCTCGATTCTAAAAAAACCAGCGCCCAGCGTGCCTGCGCCGATTTCGTCCTCGGTGGCCTCACGAACCGACTCAATGATCAATGACAGGCGGATGGCAATGCCGGCCAACGGGTGATTTCCGTCCAGCACAACATGCGCTGGATAAATTTCAGTAACGGTGTAGATAAACTCAGTCGGTATGCCCACTGAAGTGCCCGTGGGTAGCGCAGCGCCGTCAAAAGTCATACCTTCTTCAATTTCAAGTGCAAACAAAGCGCGGCTCTCTAAAAACACACGGGTTTCGTCATAGTCACCAAAGGCTTGGCTGGGCTCGAGCTGAAGCTGTAACTTGTCGCCGGCACTGTGGCCTTGCAGGGCCTGCTCAATCGCTGCTAGCAGATCGCTTGCGCCCAGCAGGAAGTCAATTGGCTCGTCGAGTTCGTCCAGCACATCGCCCAAAGTGTCTTTCAGCGTCCAGGTCAGGCTAACCACGCATTGAGGGGTAATTTTCATCCGACAATTGTCCCATGGACATTGATGAACCCCTTGCCCTGCTGGGCCACCTTACGCCGGCGCAATTCATGCGTCGCCACTGGCAGAAAAAGCCGCTGCTCATTCGCCAGGCGGTGGTGCAAACCACTGCTTTGATCAACCGCACTGCCTTGTGCCGCTTGGCCGCTTGTGGCGAGGTGGAGTCCCGGCTCATCACCCAGCACAACGGCGTGCAGCGCGGCGCGCAACAAAAAGCTACCGCTGCGCAGTGGAAGATGCAGTCAGGACCGTTTGCATCGCGTGCTTTGCCTGCACCGTCGCAGCCAGGCTGGACTTTGCTGGTTCAAGGCGTGAACCTGCACAACGCGGCTGTGCACGCGCTGATGCAGCAGTTTCGATTCATCCCCGATGCCCGGCTGGATGACGTGATGGTGTCTTTTGCGACACCCGGCGGCGGCGTGGGGCCGCATTTTGACAGCTACGACGTGTTTTTGCTGCAAACCAGTGGACGCAGGCGCTGGCGAATCAGCCAGCAGCAAGAGCTGAGGTTACAGCCCGGGGCACCGCTGAAAATTTTGCAAAACTTTGTGCCTGACGCAGAGTTTGTGTTGGAGGCCGGTGACATGTTGTATTTGCCACCGCGCTATGCCCACGATGGTGTGGCCGAGCCGGTTGAGGCTGGCAAAGCTCAAAATACCGACTGCATTACCTGCTCGATTGGCTTTAGAGCGCCCGCAAAGCAGGAGCTGGCTGCTGAGCTCTTGCACCGGCTGGCCGATTTCAATTTTGACGACAGTGACAGTGACAGTGACAGTGACGCCGGCGACGAGGCAAGAAACAGCCGCCACGCCAAAATACCAGCGCGGCTGTACAAAGACCCGCGCCAAGCGGCGACCGCAACGCCGGCAGCGGTTCCGCCCGCACTGCTAGCTTTTGCGCAAAATGCGGTGAACGACACGCTTAAAAAGCCATTGGCGCTGGCATGTCTACTGGGAGAGTACCTGACGCAGCCCAAGGCTTCTGTTTGGTTTGAGCCGCCGGCATCGGCAGCCTCCTGGGACACTTCATGCGGCCTGCGTTTGGACAGCCGCACGCGCATGATGTATGACGAACATCATGTATTTATCAACGGCGAGAGCTACCGGGCACGCGGGCGCGATGCCGCCCTGATGCGTCAGCTCGCGGACCACCGGGCGCTAGCGCCGCAGGCGCTGCGCCGCGCCAGTGCCGCTGCGGTCAGTTTGCTTGAAGACTGGCACAGTGCAGGCTGGCTGGACATGCCGGCCTAAGCTGGCGGCCGATGTCGTGTGCTGCCGGCAGCGTAATGACATGAAAAACGCGATAGATGAAGGAGCTGGCTATGGCTGAAATTGCTACTGAAAATCTTCCAGACGGGCTGAATTTACCGTCAGATTGCGGCCTGCTGCAGGGGCGTTTTGCAGGCCGACTGGCCTTCGCAGAGGTGGTGCGTGCGGCGTTCGCGGTTGCGGCGCAGCACGGTTGGCGGGAGCTGTTGCTCAGTGACGTGGACTTTGCCGACTGGCCAATCGGTGAATGCGCAGTGGTGCGCTCGCTCCACGACTGGGCCAGGTCGGGCCGACAGCTGACCCTGATTGCTGCCACCTATGACGAGGTACGGCGTCGGCATCCGCGGTTCACCGCCTGGCGGCAAACATGGTCACATCTGGTGACATGTCGCATTGTTCGCAAAAGCGCGTTGGGTGAATTGCCCAGCGCCATCTGGTCGCCACAATGGGCTTTGCGCCGGCTAGACCCGGTCTGGTCGTGCGGCGTTGCCGGCAGCGAGCCCGCCAGGCGTGCCCTGCTGCGAGAGCGTTTGATGGCGCATTTGCACAACAGCGCGCCTGGCTTTGCGCCTACAGCGCTGGGGCTTTGAATTCAGCCGTATTTTTGGCGGTCTTAATTGCGGCTCGGTGTAGGCCTATGGCGTCGGGCCATCTTGTTAGGGCTTTTCAATGTTGCACCGCGCAACATATAATTTAAGGCTGGGGCGAAAGAGCTTGGGTCCTTTCCCCAGTCAAACTTTTAATCGATCGCCTGGCCGCTTGGTCTTGTCAGCGATTTTTTTTTGACGGTTTCCCAATTTGCTTTTTTCAATATATATCAAGGATTTTAAAAATGAACAAGTCACTCGTTTTGGCCGCAATCGTCGCTTCTATCGCTTTGGCCGCCTGCGGTAAAAAAGAAGAAGCACCTGTTGCAGCGCCTGCACCTGCGCCAATAGCAGCTCCTGCTGTGGTTGAAGCCGCCTCCGCCGCTGCTAC
>JAYULP010000302.1:0-9672 GCA_043763445.1 Polaromonas sp. | reverse complement strand
ACGCGGGTTTGCGACACCACCGCGCCCGCTGCACTGTTTGATTTTTTCTCAAGCACCTTGAGCACATGAAAGCCCGCCTGGCTGCGCACTGGGCCGGTCACATCGCCCACCCGCAGGCTTTGGGTGGCTTGCACAAACAGGGGCGGATACCGGTCAGCGCTGCGCAACCCCAGTTGTCCGCCGGCGCTGCGGCTTGCAGCGCTCGACACCTCGCCTGCCAAAGCGGCAAAATCAGCGCCCGCCGCTGCTCGGTCCGACACCGCCTGCGCTTTGGCTTGCAGCGCGGCGGCCTGCGCAGCGCTGGCGTTTTCGGGCACAGCAATCAAAATTTCGGCCAGGCTTAACATGGCGCTGCCCGCATCTTGCGTGTTTTGTTGCTCGCGCAAAAACTGGTCGACCTCAAGGTCAGTGACGGCGACGCGGCCTTCGACTTCGCGCTGGCGCAGCCGACTGAGCAGCAGCTCGTCTTTCAGATTGGACTGAAACTTGCTGTAAGCAATACCGTCGGCGGCCAAGCGTTTGCGCAACTCGTTTATCGACAACTGGTTTTGCCGTGCCACGGTTTGCACAGCGCTTTGCAGCGCGTTGTCATCAATTTTCAGGCCCGAGGCTCTCGCTAACTGCAACTGGGCGCGGTCATTGATCAGGCGCTCAAGAACCAGACGCTGCATGTCGCTGCGCGGCGGCATCGGCGCGCCCTGCTGCGCCATTTGTTGCTCAGTGCGCACCACAGCGGCACGCAGCTCGTTGCCAGTGATGGGCTCGGAATTGACCACTGCAACGATGTAGTCGGCTTGCCGTGTGACGGCCGGCGCGCTGGGCGTTGTGCGCAGCTGCGCTGACGGCCGCAGACCCTGCGACTGGACTTGCGCGTAGCCGGGCAGGCCGAGTAAAACGGCCACCACCGCCGACGCTAGGCGGGCAATAAAAAACGAGGTGGCCGGCACAGCTGGGAGCAATTTAGTCATAAGTGGTAAAGCGGCTAGGAACGCTGATTTTTTCACGCAAATACTGGTAGCGCGGGACGTTGGTCTTGAGGATTTCAAGCGGGTTAGAGCCCAGCCGGGACAACCCCACCAGCTCCAGCTGGAACAAGATGCGGGTGTTGGAGCTGGTCACGCCGTTTTGCGTTCGCTGCAGCACGGCGCGGCCAATCCAGCAGCAGCCGTCGTATTCAATGCCCAACACGGCGTCTACCAGTTTTTTGTCATACCGGCTGTAGTTCAAACGGCCCACACCATAATACCGCCCGCCGCCCTGGCCACGTCCGGGCCCTAGGTCTTGGCCCTTGTCGCCCCAAAAGTCATTGAGGGGCCACTGAAAGCCGACATCAAACTGCTCATTAACGCCTCTTTGCCGCCGGTACGCTGCGCTGATGACGTGGTAGCTGCTGGGGGTGTAGCGCGCGCCGACCGAGGTCCGGTCAGACTGCTTGGTTTTGGGGTTGTACTGCACGGTGCCGTCGAGCGACCACTGGGGTGTCCAGTTGATGGTGCTGCCCACCAGCAAGTCGCTGATACGGTCAGTCACTGGCAGCCCCGCCGGCAAGGTAACTTGCTGGTCTGAAAACCGCAGGCGCTGGGCTACACCCAAGCGCAGCGCTTCAGCGCCGGTAGTGGGCTCGAGCAAACGGGTTGTCACGCCCAGCGTCAGCAAGTGGGCGTCCGCGATGCGGTCGTTGCCGACAAAGGCGTTGTCGCTGTAGATTGACGCAAAATTAAAGTCGTTGGCACCCGAGTCGTAGTTGGGCAGGCGGCTTTGGTCACGAAACGGTGTGCGCACATAAAAAGCGCGCGGCTCCAGCGTCTGAGTGAGCTGGCGGCCAAAAAACTGGCGGTCGCGCTCGAACTGCAAACCGGTGTCCACGCTAAAGGTAGGCACAACGCGGGACGCACTCAGGCTGCCGTTGGCCAGCGGCGCATCAAACTGGTAGCCAGTAGCATTGAGTTGCACCTTAGGGGTAATAAAGCCTGACGGCCAGCGCAACGGCTGCGCCAGCTGCAAGCGCACAAAGGCGCGGTCGGCATCGGGCTGCAGCGTGCGCGTGCGGTCAGCTGAAAAGCGCGTGTAGTCCAGCTCAGCGGCGTAGTCAAAACCGGTGCCTACCGGCCCAAACCGCGCCAGCGAGCCAATCGGCGCATCAACGCGGGTGTAACTCGCGCTCAGCTGAGGCAGGCGGTCGTAGGGCGGCACGATGGGCGAGGCCACGTCCTGCAGCGTTTGCCATTTGAGCGCACGCAATGTGCTCGACGCATAGCCCTGGGACCAAGACAGCGAGGCGTCTTGCTGGAACAGCCGCTGGCTCAAGGTGGCGTTGGTGACCGGAAAATCCCGCCAGTAGTTGTCGTCACTGACCCGGTTGAGGTTCAGGCTCAAGCCCAGCGGCGACAGCGGCGTGTAGATAGTGCCGCTGTGCAGCAGCGCGTAAGACCACCGGTCGCGCTCGCGCAGCCGGTCGCGGAGCAAATAGCTGGCGTGCAACTGGCCCTTGTAGCTTGGCTCCAAATAGCGCAATTCGCCCGCCATATCAACGCCCCGCTTGGTCATGATGGTGGGGGAAACCGTCGCATCGCGGTTGGGCGCAATGTCAAAGTAGTAAGGCTGGCGAAGCTCGAAGCCGTTGACCGAGCCGATGTTGAACGTCGGCGGCAGCAGGCCCGACTTGCGCTTGTCACTGAGCGGAAAGCTGAAGGCCGGAAACGCCAGAATCGGCAGGTCTTTGAAGCGCAATACCGCACCGCTGGCGGTGCCAACGTCGCGCTCAAGGTCAAACTCAAACCGCGCCGCTGTCAGTACCCAAGCCGGTGGCCAGCTCGCTTGGTCGCCGCGCTCACAGGTGGTGTAAGTAGCGTTGTGGGCTACGAAATGCTGGTCGTCCACAAAGTCCGCCCGGCTGGCTTGGCCGTTGCCGCCGGTGCTCAAAAACCGGTACGACGGCGCGGTAAAAAAGCCTTCAAAGCGGTCCAGTTGCAGCTCCAGCTCGGGGCCCTCAAAACGGTTGCCAGCGCGGTTGACGCGCACATTGCCCCGGCTTTTAAGCAGATCGTCCGGCGGGTAATACTCCATACGGTCTGCCCGCATGACGCTTGGGCCGCGCCGCACCTCGGCATGGCCTTGCATCACAGTTTCTAGGTCAGGCCGGCCGGTGATGCGGTCAGCGCTGAAAAAAGTAGCCTCGCCACCCAACGCCGCCGGGCTGGGTTGCTCGGCCAGTTGCAACGCGCCTTTGAGCCGCAATGGCGCGTCCGCCGGCGCTGGCTCAGGCAGGCTTTGCGCTTGTGCACCAGAGCCCCACGCGCCCAAGCCCAGCTGGGCGGTGAACGCCAGCCATGCCGTTGCCAGCGCGACCGGGCCAACACGAAAAAGATGGGGGGATGCAAGGCGCATCAAATGTGTGAGATAAAGCCGGTTGTAAAAGTCTCTTGTGATTATCCATGACCGTTCCTGCCCCGTTGCCAGCCTCACCCGGGCTGTTGTCCGCCCCGCTGAGGCCCGCCGCCATTGACTGGCCAGACCCGGCACGCGCTGCTGCGTTTGCCCAGTGGCTCGCCCGCGTGGCACCCGCGCACTGCTTGCAAACCGACACCGTTCGGCATGCCTCGGCTGACGCCAGCTTTCGGCGCTACTTTCGGGTCAGCCGCCTGAGCGGGGCCGCTGGGGGCAGCTGCATCGTGATGGATGCGCCGCCGGCACTGGAGGACTGCCGCGCGTTTGCTCACGTCGCCACGCTGATGGCCAATGCCGGCCTGAATGCGCCGCGCGTGCTGGACTGGGACCGTACCCACGGCTTCATGCTGCTCAGTGACTTGGGCACTCGCACCATGATGGACGCGATTGCGCTGCCCCCAGCGGCAAACGCCATCGCTGTGCCTACGCCAGCAGTCGATGCGCTGTACACGGGCGCAGTGGACGCGCTGATCCAGTGGCAGCTGGCCTCCAAGCCCGGCGTGTTGCCCGACTACGACGACGCGCTGCTCACGCGCGAGCTGAGCCTGTTCCCGCAGTGGTACGTGGGCCAGTACCGGGGTTTGGCGCTGAACAACGGCCTGGCCGACGCCTTGGGCGGGCTGTTTATGCAGATTAAGGCCAACAACTTGGCGTCACTGAACGCGGCCCGCGTCTTTGTGCACCGCGACTTCATGCCACGCAACTTGATGGTCAGCCCCAGGGGCGGCCCGCTTGGGGTGCTGGACTTTCAGGACGCGGTGTACGGCCCCATCACCTACGACATTGCCAGCCTGATGTGCGACGCGTTTTTGACCTGGGAAGAAGACTTTGTGCTGGACGTGACGGTGCGCTACTGGCAAAAAGCCCGCAAAGCCGGGCTGCCAGTGGGCGACGACTTTGGCGAGTTTTACCGCGCAGTGCAGTGGATGGGGCTGCAGCGGCACCTGAAGATTCTGGGCATTTTTGCGCGGCTGACGCTCAAAGACGGCAAGCCCAAGTACCTCGCGGACACCCCCCGGTTCATCGCCTACGCCCGCGCCACCTGCGCCCGCTACCGCCAGCTCGGCCCGCTGATGGTGTTGCTCGACAACATTGAAGGCAACGAAACCCGGGTGGGGTACACGTTTTGACCGCGCCACGCCCGATTTTGGGGTCGTTTTTTGCTGTTTTTATACCAAATAGGCCAGTAGCCCTCATGTCTAAACCCTGCACCGCTATTTTTTTAGTAGCGCGCTGTAGGCCGACGCGGTGACAGCCCGCTTCTACGCCGACCTGCCGTTGGCCCCCGGCCTGCTGCAGCGCCTGCCCGACGCGGTGGCGCGCCATGTGCAAGTGCTGCGGCTGCAGCCGGGCGGGCACCTCACGCTGTTCAATGGGCGGCCGCATAACGGCCACGCCGAGGGTGAGTTCGACGCGGTGGTCGAGCGCATGGGCCGCAGCAGTGTTGATGTAAGCGTTGGCGCTTTCACCCCCACCGCCCGCCAAGCAGGCCGGACTGTGCATTTGCTGGTCGGCATGCCGGCCAACGAGCGGATGGACTGGCTGGTAGAAAAAGCCACCGAACTGGGCGCAGCCAGCGTGCAGCCGCTGATGACTGAGCGCAGCGTGCTGCGCCTGAAAGCCGAGCGAGCCGACAAAAAACTCGCCCACTGGCGCGGCGTTGCTGTGGCGGCTTGTGAGCAAAGCGGGCGCAACCGGGTGCCAGTGATTCACGACGTAATGACACTGGCCGACTGGTTCAGCCGCCACCCGCCTGGCCCCAGCGCACACGCCGCGCGGGCGCTGCTGTCGCTGCAAACTGGCACGCGCAGCTTGGCCGCCCTCGCCGCAGCCCCGGCGGGCGAGCTGAGTTTTTTAAGCGGCCCCGAGGGCGGCTTAGGCCCCCAAGAAGAGGCCGCAGCGCTGGCCAATGGCTTTGTGGCGGTCACGCTAGGGCCGTGCGTGCTGCGCGCCGAAACCGCGCCGCTGGCCTGCCTGGCCTTTCTGGCGCTGCTGCCAGCTGCAGCCGGCTGACCGACAACACCCCTGCCCTGCCTTACCTTACCCTTCGCCGTCTGGACTTTTATGCTTTTGCACCCCCTTGCCGCTTGCACCCACACGCTACACCGCCTAGCCGTGCTGGCCGCCCTGTTACTGAGCGCGGCCGCGCACGCCGCACCCAGCGTGTTCATTGACGAGCTGACCACGCAAGAGGTCAGCGCCGCCGTGGCCGCCGGCCACACCACCGTCATCATTGCGGTCGGCGGCACCGAGCAAAGCGGGCCACACTTGGCGCTGGGCAAACACAACGCCCGGGTGGGCGTGCTGGCCGGCCGCATTGCCGCTGGGCTGGGCAACGCCCTGGTAGCGCCCACGGTGTCCTATGTGCCGGAGGGCAACATCAACCCGCCCACCCAGCACATGCGCTTTGCCGGCACCATTTCGATTCCTGAGGCGGCCTTCACAGGCCTGCTGACCGGCGCAGCGCAGAGCTTGAAACAACACGGCTTTACTCATATTGTGCTGATCGGCGACCACGGCGGCTACCAGCGGCAGCTCAAAGCAGTAGCCGCCAGCTTGAACCAGCGCTGGGCCGGCAGCGCCGCCCAAGCGCAGTTTGTGGCCGAGTACTACACCGCCACTGAAACTGCCTATGTCGATGCGCTAAAAGCCAAAGGCCTGAGCACCGCACAAATTGGCCTGCACGCCGGCACAGCTGACGCCTCGCTGCTGCTGGCTACGGCACCGGCGCTGGTCAAACCCGAGCTGTTTAACGACGCGTTCAAAACCGGCAAGGCCGGCGGCACGCAAGGCGACCCACGCCCCGCCACTGCCGAGCTGGGGCAGTTAGGCGTCAACGCCATCGTCAGCCAAACCACTGCGGCAATTCAAGCCGCTGCCAAGCGGCCGCGTTAAACTCAAATGTTCTGCTTACCTCAGCGTCCACTGGACGCCACTGCCCTATGCGCTCCTTTGTTTTTGCACGCCGCCAACGCCTGCTTTATGCCCTTGCCGCGGTTGCCGCAGTCTTTGCCGCAAGCGGGCTCACCGCGCTAGGCCTGGCCAGCCTGAGCCAAGCGCAAACATTGCCCGCCGCCACGACCGGCACCAGCGCCGCTGCCGCAGTAGCCACCGTGCCCGGTATGCCCGCAGTCATTGACAAAAACAACCTGTACAGCGAGACCGTGGCCGGGCGCATCAGTGCCGCCACAGCGGGCGCGCTGGAGCGGGTGTATGTGCCCAACCGCGGCGCCAACACGGTGTCCGTGATTGACCCCGCCACGCTCAAGGTGGTGGACACCTTCAAAGTTGGCATCAACCCGCAGCATGTGGTGCCGTCATGGGACCTAAAAACGCTGTGGGTCGCCAACAATGCCGAGGGCCGCACCGACGGCAGCCTAACGCCAATCGACCCCAAAACCGGCAAGCCCGGCCAGCAGGTGCCGGTTGAAGACCCGTACAACATGTACTGGTCGCCCGACGGGCAGTTCGCCATCGTGGTGGCCGAGGAGTTCAAGCGGCTGGACTTTCGCGACCCGCAAACCATGGCCATGAAGTTCTCGATTGCGGTGCCCAGCTGCGCTGGCATTAACCATGCTGATTTTTCAATTGACGGAAAGTTGGCATTTTTTACCTGCGAGTTCAATGGCTCGCTGACCAAAATTGACTTGGTCAACCGCAAGGTGCTGGCGACCATCAAGCTCAGCCAGTACTTTGGCCGCCCCGAAGTGCTGGAGCAGCTGGCCACACCCGGCAAAAAGCCCCGCCTGATTGCCGACGCCAGCCAGCTCGGCGGCACCATTTGCACCACGCCCGGTATGCCGCAAGACGTGCGCGCCTCGCCCGACGGCAAAACCCTGTTTGTGGCCGACATGATGGCCGACGGTGTGCATGTAGTGGACGGCGAGCGCTTCAAGCAAATCGGCTTCATCGCCACCGGCATCGGCGCGCACGGCCTGTACCCCAGCCGCGACGGCAAAAGCCTGTATGTGGCCAACCGAGGCTCTAACCAGATCCGCGGCAAGCCGCTGGGCAAAGGCAGCGTGTCGGTGATTGACTTTGCCAGCCGCAGCGTCGGGAAAACTTGGCCGGTTGCAGGCGGCGGCAGCCCCGACATGGGCAATGTCAGCGCAGACGGCAAGTACCTGTGGCTGTCCGGCCGCTATGACAACGTCGTCTACCGTTTCAACACCGACTCAGGCGCCGTTGACCAGGTCAAAGTCGGCCGCGAGCCGCATGGGCTAACCGTGTGGCCGCAGCCCGGCCGCTACTCGTTAGGCCACACCGGCAATATGCGCTGAAGCAGCAGTGTTGGCCGCTGAGACGGGCAAGCCATGTGACTTGCTTGGACTTGCCTTAACGCGCAGCAAAGTGCCAATGTAAGCGCTTTTTTGAGCACAAGGCAATGCCGCTCAAACCAAACCAAACTAAATTAAACCAAGCCAAGCCAAGCCAAGCCAAGCCAAGAAATTCGAGAAGAAATTCAGGTTTTCATCATTTCGATTTTTACTGTCGTGGCTCAGACACAGCGACCTGCGGCCAACAGATGGAGCCTGCGCCACGCGGGTTGCAGTCAAGGTTCCAACTCAAAGTACAGCCACACAGCGATTTTGCAGCCGCCACTGCGCTACCAAGCTCGCCAAGGTGCCGCCCGGGCTGGCGTGTGCCACCACGATGCTGGTGGCCAGTTGCGCCACTTGTGCATTGCGCAGAGCAGCCGCTTTGCCGGTCAGCCGTGCGGGGAAACTGACGCTGCTGACCACCGCCATACGGCCCTGTGCCAAGGGCTCAGCCCAAGCTGCGGGCAACTTAGCGCTGCGCACTGGCCGCGCCAATACAGCCACCACCGGGCTACGGGCTTGCAGCAATACCGTCAACGCAGACTGCTCTAGCGGTGAATGAAAGCCACTGACCACCACTTGCCCGGCTTTAGCCTGCTGTAACACCCAGTCCATGGCCGCGCGAATGGCCACGCCTGGGCACTGGCGGGAGGCAAAAAACGCTGTCATAGGCTTAGCCAACAAAGACTCGCGGCCCACACCAGTCACGGGCAGGTCTTGGTGCGTGACATACCAGTTTTTCATGGGTAAAAACACAGCAACAGATAATGACTTTGAGCTTAAGTTATTGATAAATATCAACTTTTTTGCTTTTCAAATTTCATTATCTAACCCAAAAGATAATGAAAGTGCCTGATCTGGCAACTCGGCTAGCTCTGGTTTGGTGTAACTGGCCTGCTGGCGCGAAGCCGCTGGTAGTGGCACCAGTACCCCTTGCGCCACCCATTGGCGCAGTTGCTTGGAAGCTGCCAGCGTGTCAACCCCCGCAATCTCGCGCAGTCGGCTGTTAGCAATCGGGCCGTGGCGGTCAATCCAGTCACTCACTTGTACCCAAAGCGGTGGGCGCTCTTCGTTTAGTAACGTCACCAGCAGCGTGGGCACCGCAGCATCCAGTTGCTCGCGGTACAGCGGCTCGTACAGGCTGGCTTGCGCCATTTGTGCAAACATCATTGGCACGCCTTCGCCAGCATCCACATTTGGCGGGTTAGGGAACTCGCGCAAATGCCGCGCCAGCAAACTGTTGCGCGGCATGGAGCCGGCTTTGTCAATGGTGGCGGGCGTTAAGTTACCAGGCAGGCGCCCCGGGCTTTCTACCTCTACCCGGTCATCAAAAATACGGACATGAATATCCCGGTTTAGCCGGTAGTCGCGGTGTACCACGGCATTGGTAATGGCCTCTTTGATTACCCGCTCAGGAAAGCGGTAGCGCGTTTTAAAGCCCGAGCCTTCCATCGTCAAGCCCACAGTCAGGCGCTCCAGCACATAGGCTTGCGCCTTGGCGATCTGCTCTATCACCGGGCCAGTCATCGTTTTGGGCGGCAGCAACAGGTTGGGCACTTCGCCACGCTGCACAGCTTTGCCCTGATAGTGAAACACCCGAATATCTGCCCGCATGCCCTGCCCAGCCAGCAAGGCCCCGGGCTCGTCAGCAAACAGCAGCAGCGCCGCCAGCAAAGGCTGCAAACCTCCTTCGCCGAGCACGGCCAGGCCCAGTCTGGGCAAACGCACTGCCAAATCAGCATCAGCCAAACCGCGCGCAGTACAGAAGCTGCGCCATGCGTCAGAGTCCAACAAATTCAACGCCACGGGCATGGGCAAGGTTTCGGCACTTTTCACGCCGCGCTGGTAGGCCAGGTCTGCAATTTCTGCGGCGCTTAACTCACGGTTGCTGGCATCCATGCGCGTC
>JAYULP010000301.1:0-3839 GCA_043763445.1 Polaromonas sp. | reverse complement strand
ACAACACGCAAATAGCGCCAGTGCCATTTGCAGCTTTAACAATGAATCCGGGCACACCATTTTTCCCCGGTAACGGCATTACCCCCGTGCCGACGAGTTTTACGATAGACCCAACTAAACCTATCAATATTCGCTGGAGGGATGTACCCAATGGCGGTCGTGCACAACAGGACACTAATTTACAACAAAGGTTTGTCGCAGAATTTCAGGGTAATACGCAGGATTGGGATTACCGCAGCGCCTTTACTTACAACGTCAACACAGTTCGCTCCAACCTTACCGGTGGCTACGCAGATGGCGCATTGATCACCCCCGGTGTCGCAAACGGCATCATTAACCCATTTGGTCCACAAACTGCGGTCGGTCAGTCGTACTTAAACAGCGCGCTAGTCACTGGCCAGCTAACTTCGGGTAAGTCAGATGCAACAACCGTTGATGCACGCGCAAGCCGCGAGCTGGGTGACTGGCTCGGTGCAGGCCGCCAGGCTGCACTGGCGGTAGGTGCGGAGTTCCGGCATGAAACGCTGAGATACAACGCAAACACTGAAGTTGCGGCTAAAGTCGTGTCCAGCACCGGCGTAGACCCTACGCTAGACCAACGTGGTAAGCGAAGTGTCGTTGGCGCGTACACTGAGTTGAACTTGCCAGTTACCAAAACGCTTGATGTGACCGGCTCCATTCGGTACGACCGCTTCAGCGATTTCGGCAATACAGTGAACCCTAAGGCTTCATTCCGATTCCAGCCAAGTCAACCCTTGTTGGTTCGCGGCTCGGTGTCGACCGGCTTCAGAGCACCGTCGTTGTTTGAATTGAACAACCCTGTCTCGATTAACAACACCGCCAACTCATTTGATGACCCGATTCGGTGTCCTAACGGCGTAGCGCAACCCGGTGTGTCCGCTGCAGACAACTGCCAAACGCAGTTCCTGTCCCAAAACGGCGGTAATAAAAATCTTCAGCCTGAAAAGTCTAAGAGCGCGACTCTAGGTTTCGTTCTGGAACCTGCTCAAAATTTGACGATTGGCGTAGATTTCTGGTGGGTCAGGCTAAAGAACTCCATCAGCGTTTTGCCGGACACCCTTATTTTTGCTGATCCTGTGAAGTACGCCGGATTATTCAAGCGGGCAGCCGACGGATCTTTGGGAATTGATGGGTCGCAGTGTCCCGGTCCTGCTTGTGGCTATGTGATTGATACCACCAGTAATTTGGGCGGTATAAACACACACGGGATTGATTTAAGCGGTGACTACAAAATCAAGTCAGGAGAGTTTGGTAACTTTACCTTTGCTATCAGCGGCGTCTATGTTGCGAAATATGAGTACCAGCAGGAGCAAGGCGGAAAGTGGAACCAAAATGCTGGCGTGTATGTGGGCACTGGTCCTATTTCTCGCTGGAAGCACTCAGCCAACATCGACTGGAATAAAGGCGATTGGGGTGCCGGAATTGTTAACAATTTCAAGTCCGGTTATGAAGACCAAAATGACCCTAGCGCTATTTCTGACCCGAAGTACTTCCAACGTGTAGGCTCTTACACGACCTGGGACCTGTACGGGTCATGGAAGCCAGTCAAAGCTGTGACGCTAAATGTTGGTGTGAAAAACGTATTTGACAAAGAGCCGCCCTTTTCAAACCAAGGCGCGACCTTCCAAGTCGGCTACGACCCACGGTTTACCAACCCGTCCGGCCGCGCTTACTATTTACGCGGAAACTATACGTTTTAATCGTTTTCACTGAGGCAGTGGTGCTTTGACGATTTGTCGCAGTAGCCAAAGGCGAATGCCGTAAGTCATTAAAAAAACCTCAAAAAAGCCACTGCATGAAGCAGTGGCTTTTTCCATTTACAACCGAAAATGCACTGGGCACGGTTTGCACAACTTCCGGTGGGCTGTGACGACGCACTCAGGCAGCCGACTGCATTAATTTTCTTACCCATCACGGTACCCTCAGCAAGTAAAGCGCCTTATAGATCACGCCGACCGTCATTGCCATTGCGTGCCCAGCTTTGTGCGAGCAAGCTCGGGGGCGGCCCGTCAACTCAAACCAGCAGAGCGTGCAGCTCTTGGACAGAGTTAACGCTCAAATTGTCTAAATACTTCATGCCTTCAACAGCCGCTTCGGCACCGGCGATAGTCGTGAAGGTGGTGACCCGGGCCAGCAAGGCTGAGGTGCGAATCTGCCTAGAGTCAGCAATGGCGTTGCGGCGCTCCTCTACCGTGTTGATAACCAACGCGATCTCGTTGTTTTTGATCATGTCCACAATGTGCGGCCTGCCTTCAGCGACCTTGTTGACGCTCACGCAAGGAATGCCAGCATCGCGAATGACAGCTGCTGTGCCCTTGGTGGCTACCAAGTCAAAATTCAGAGCGCGCAAGGCAATAGCGACTTGGACTGCGCGAGTTTTATCGTTGTTTTTAACTGTCAAAAATACTTTTCCTGTCTTGGGAAACGTCGTTCCGGCACCCAGCTGAGACTTGACGAATGCCTCACCAAACGTCGCGCCAACACCCATTACTTCACCAGTTGACTTCATTTCGGGACCAAGAATAGTGTCAACGCCCGGAAACTTGACGAACGGAAACACCGCTTCCTTGACGCTGAAGTAAGGCGGGGTGACTTCTTTCGTCACCCCTTGCGAGGCCAAGGATTGACCCGCCATGCAGCGAGCCGCTACTTTTGCCAGCTGAATGCCAGTGGCTTTACTGACGAAAGGCACGGTGCGGGAGGCGCGTGGATTGACCTCCAGCACATAGATCACGTCTTGGTCGTCAACATTTTGAATGGCGAACTGCACATTCATTAACCCCACCACATTTAACGCGGCAGCCATAGCGGCCGTTTGACGTTTGATCTCCAGCACCGTTTGAGCGTTGAGCGAATACGGCGGCAATGAACAAGCGGAGTCGCCGCTGTGTACGCCGGCCTGCTCGATGTGCTCCATCACGCCGCCAATAAAGGTGCCGCCTTCGTGGTCACGAATGCAGTCAACGTCGCACTCGATGGCATCGTTGAGGAAGCGGTCTAGCAACACGGGCGAATCGTGGCTGACCTTGACGGCTTCACGCATGTAGCGCTCAAGGTCTCGCTGCTCATGCACGATCTCCATGGCCCGGCCGCCGAGCACGTAGCTTGGGCGCACCACCAGTGGGTAGCCCAACGCAGCGGCTTTTTCAAGCGCTTCAGGCTCAGTGCGGGCAGTAGCATTAGGAGGTTGGCGCAAGCCAAGGGCATAAAGCAGTTTTTGGAACCGCTCCCGGTCTTCCGCAGCGTCAATCATGTCGGGCGAGGTGCCAATGATCGGCACGCCGTTGGCTTCAAGGTCAAGCGCTAGCTTCAGCGGGGTTTGCCCGCCGTACTGAACAATCACGCCCCACGGCTTTTCTTTGTCGACAATTTCCAACACATCTTCCAACGTCAATGGCTCAAAGTACAGCCGGTCTGAGGTGTCATAGTCGGTCGAGACGGTCTCAGGGTTGCAGTTGACCATGATGGTTTCATAGCCGTCCTCGCGCAAAGCAAGTGCCGCGTGCACACAGCAATAATCAAACTCAATGCCTTGACCAATACGGTTAGGACCGCCGCCCAATACCATGATTTTTTTCTTCTCAGTAGGCGCGGCTTCACATTCACTGCTGGTGTCAAAAGCACTGAAAGACTCGTAAGTAGAGTACAGGTAGGCCGTATTGGTCGCAAACTCGGCAGCACAGGTGTCTACCCGTTTGTAAACTGGACGAACACCCAGTGCCTTGCGGGCGTTGCGCACCGCGGTGTCGGTAGTTTTGAGTTGCTTGGCGAGTCGGCGGTCTGAAAAACCTTTTTGTTTGAGCGCGCGTAGTGTGTAG
>JAYULP010000300.1:0-3852 GCA_043763445.1 Polaromonas sp. | reverse complement strand
GTCTTGTAGTCTGGCTACCGTATGACCGCTTCAAACACCACACTGGCCAGTGCCAGTCACGGGAGACCAGCGGTAAGCCAGACGCTGAGCGTGCATGACTCCAGCACCGAGGCCGTCATGGCCGCCGCAACAACAGCGGCTAAGGCCAGCGCCGCCGTATTTGCCGCACGCGCTGCGTTTGGCCACTGCGCTGCGCTGCCGGTGCAAACCTTGGCAACATGCCTTGACAAAATAGCGGCTGGATTAAGGATTTTTACTGAGCCATGGCGGCACCTTCAACACCAACGCGCCTTTTGGCGGCTACAAGCCGTTGGGCAATGGACGAGAAAACGGTGCCTACGGCTTAGGCGTGTTTCTTGAGTTCAAGGCCATGCGGTTCAAACCCGCCGCCGCTGGATCGAAAGCACCGAATTGATCGCAAAAATATTGCTCAGCTTACCGCGGGCAGGGTGGTTGCTTGCGCGGTGGTGGTGCGTTGGGGTTTGCGCCGCTACCACCGCACTGCCACTGCATTGTTTTGAATCCAACGGCGACCGGTTTGCGTAAGAAAACTATGCTGCAATACCGTATGCCGTTAGTTAAAAAACCTACACAGACACATGGCCGTCGTTACTGTCGTATTTGCTGACTTCAGCGGCAGTACCGGCGTTTTTGAGGCCTTGGGTAATATCAAAGCCACGCAAACCATCACGCGACTCACCCGCTGGGTGGGCAAAGTCTGCGCCGCGCAACATGGCTACGTGGTAAAAAACCTTGGCGACGGCGTGTTGATGGTCTTCAGCGAAAACGCCGATGCAGTGCAAGCGGTCGTTGAAATGCAGCGAGTGCATTTTGAGCGCATCAAAACCTGGCCAGAGGCACTCAAAATGAAGCTGCGAATCGGCCTGGCGCGCGGCGACGTGGTGGCGCAAGACGGAGACTTTTTTGGTGATGCTGTCAATATAGCGTCCAGGTTAAGTGACTTGTCAGGGCCAGAGCAGATTCTAGGGACCGACACCGTCATTGAGGCCCTGCCGCCCGACAGCGAGGTTCGCGCACGCTGCCTGGGCGCAATGGAGATCAGAGGTCGTGAAGAGTCTTGTACCGTCTACCGCGTTGAATGGCAAAACGAGCTGCTGAGCGATTTTTTCACTGTCCCGTCCCAACTCACTTCGAGCCGCAATGCACCGGCTGTGCGGCAACTCGGCGCCATAAGTTTGTCGTGGCTGGACGTTCAAATGACGTTCAAGTCAAGTGACTTGCCTATTTTTTTGGGCCGGGCTGCAGACGCACAATTTGTGGTGTCCGACCCAAGGGTGTCGCGCCTGCACGCCAAAATCACTTGGCACAACGGCAAGTTCTACATTGAGGACATCAGCAGCTTTGGCACCAGAGTGCGGTTTGAGGGCGCCAGGGACATCGTGATCTTGCGCCGCAACGACTGCGTTTTGTTGGTGGCCGGCGAGTTAGCCTTGGGCGGACCGTTTGAGGACTTCACTGTGTCCACCGTCAGATTTGACTTCGCCTAAGAAGGGGCTGCTTAACTTTGGCGAATCAGCAGCTAGTACTGGGCAATGCGTAGTCCGCGACCATAGGTTGTGGTGAGCTGAAAAAGATGAACGACCCAAAAAATGTATCCATCGACTTGAGGCAACCCAGCACCTGAGCTGTTTAAGCGTTGACTGACCGCTAGAAAACCAATGGAGCTGGCTAAAACTGGCTCAACACTTAACCGCCGCCAAGCGCGTTCAGGCTTTATTTATGACTGTTAATTTCGGCCAATGTCGGTCAACTTTTCAACCGCTGCTGACAGTTGCTAAAGACTGTAGACAATTGTAAATTTTCTGTAAGTGGATGTAAGTGGCGGTAAGTGGCGGTAAGTGGCTCTCGAGTCCCGTTGTTTGTCGATAACTTAGCTGCTTTGCATCTGTAGTGGGTGTTTTTGACTATTTTGACGGTGTTGCGGTGTTGCGGTGTTTGGCTATCCGCACACCCGCTAGCCCACCGCGTCGGTGTCGCCCAAAAGTTTGGCGCCTGCGTTGTCCTGCATTGCGCCGCTGCGAAAATAGCCCAGTACGGCACTGACGCTTCGATGACCGGTCATCGCCATGGTGTCGGCCAGCGACACATTTTGTTTGCCCGCTTCGGTCACAAAACCCGAGCGCAACGAGTGGGCAGAAAAGTCTCCGCTCAGGCCTGCTAATGCACAGCGGGCCTTAACAATGTCACGAACCGACGCCGCCGACAACGCATTGCCAAGGTGTCCTCCTTTTCGTACCTGCCTAAATATAGGTCCGTCGCTGATTGCAGCGTGCGCTAGCCAAGCAGTTAACGCTGCCGCGCTGGGGCCCAGCAAGGGCTTGACGTTTTCTGGAAGATTCGCGCCGGACTGGTTGGTTTTTGAGCTGGTCAGGCTGTAGAGATAGCCGGTGGGAATTACCTTGAGAAACTCCATTTTGGCGTGGGCAACTTCAGAGCGCCGCCTGCCGCCGCTGGACCAGGCAAAAAGCAGCAGTGCTCGGTCCCGCTTGCCACGCAAGCTGTCATCGCATGTCGCCAAAACCAGCGCCAGTGGGTCCTTGGTCAAGGCATCTTTTTTGACGGGCAGGGCGCCTCGCTTGGCATACGCCTTGCGCGTTCGGGACAGCAGCTCGCGCACCTTTGCGTCTTGACAAGGGTTGCTCAGCTCGCGCAGTTGATGCGCCTTGGACAGCACCGCTAGCCGGTGCACCACCGTGTTGTAGGCCAGCGCGCCCAACTTGCCTTTGTAGCCGGCGTCAACCAACGCCTGATCCGTCAGTGCCGGTAGCTCTGACACCAGTCCTTTGCTGGTAGTTCGTTGTGCATGGTCAACGATGAACTGAAGCACACACGCCACTGGCAGCGGTAGCTGGATTTGAGCGCCGTAACGGCTGGCGTACCAAGCGGCCCAATACCGCAGCGCACTGCGGTAGCTGGCAAGCGTGTTTTTTGACTCACCCTCCCGAAGCAGGTCGTCGACCGCATTAGACGTCACCTGAGTCAGCATGTCGGGGGGAGAAAAAAGCAAATTTTGGAGCGCAGGCCACTGCATAAGGGCTAAACCTTTTTTAATAATATATATATGATATTGTATGTATGATACATTACATATTTAATTTATAGATCACGATAACAATCACTTATCGTGGGTAAATATAACAATAGGAGCAAAACCGTGCAACAAAAAAGTGCCCGCGGTATTGGGCAACAAGACGTGTGGGCAGCAGCTGACGCACTTATCGCTGAAGGATTACGGCCAACGATTGAGCGGGTTCGCCTAAAAATTGGTCGTGGCTCGCCCAATACCGTCAGTCCGCTGCTGGAGGCATGGTTTGCTACCTTGGCACCACGGCTGGGTGTAGGAGTGGCCAAAAGTGCAGGGGAGCTTGTGCCGGCGCTGGTGCTAAAGGCCATGACCACTGTCTGGGAAACGGCCCAGCTCGCAGCGCGTGAAGACGCAGCTCTGCAACTGGTGCAACAACAGCAGGCGGTTGCTAATGCACGCACAGCGGTGTTGCACCAGCAAAATGACGTAGCCCGCCGCGAGCAAAGCCTGCAAGAGCGGCAATCCGCCCTGGACGACGCGCTGGTGGCGGCCCGCAGTCAGATTACCGACCTTACTGGCCGGCTTGAAACGCTGCAGCTTGCGTTAGCCAAACGAGAGGCTCACCTTGATACCGTTCGCGCGGCGCTAGAAGCGCAAGAAAAACAACGTGATGCCGATAGGCTGCGAGTCGATGAGGAGCGCAAAAGTTACGCTGATGAAAAGCGTCGGCTCGAAGAGCGAACGGTGAGTGCCGAACACCGTTTGCTAGGGGAGTTGGATCGTGAACGGCAGCGAAGCAAACAGGC
>JAYULP010000299.1:0-3854 GCA_043763445.1 Polaromonas sp. | reverse complement strand
CGGGTGCCAACCACGGCGCCAGGGCTGCCACAGTGCGCTGCGTGGCGCCTTGGTTGCGGCGCGCAAAGGCTAAACCTGCGGCGCTGGCAGCGGCCCGGGCTGCGGTGTCAGCCAGCAGTGCGCCAGCGGCTTGCACTGCTGCTGGCAGGTCCGGTGCCCGCAGCGCGGCACCACCGGCTTCGGCTTGCTCGGCGGCTTCAGCAAAGTTAAAGGTGTGTGGCCCCATCACGACCGGGCAGCCGCAAGCCGCCGCTTCAATCAAATTTTGCCCGCCTAGCGGCGCAAAGCTGCCGCCGAGCAGGGCGACGTCGGCCAGCGCGTAGTACAACGCCATTTCTCCTAACGAGTCGCCCAGCCAGACCTGCGCCGCCATGGCCTCGGCCGACGCTGCCGGGCCAGCTGCCGGCCACTGGCTGCGCCGTGACACACGCAGGCCACTGGCCGCGGCCAGGGCCGCCACATCGTCAAAGCGCTGCGGGTGGCGGGGAACCACCAGCACATGCAGCCGCTGATTCAGCATATTTTCATTTGCTATTGAATCAGTAGCACTCCGGGATGCAGACAAGCGGGCAATCGCTGCGATTTGCTCAAAAAAGGGCTTTTCTTCCCCTTCCCGGCTGCTGGCGAGCAGCAACACGCCAAGCGCCCGGTACTTGTCGAGTGTGCGGCGCCAGTGCTGGCCTTGGGCGAGCTGCAGCAGGTCTGGCGTAGCATCAAACTTAAGGCTACCCACCACCTGAGCCGACAAGCCCAACGCCGCAAACCGCTCGGCATGCAGCGAGGTTTGTGCCAGCACCGCCGCCAGCGCTCGGTAAGCTGGCAAAGCCAGCGGCGCGATGCGCAAAGCCGCGGCCAACGACGAGGCAGACAGGCGCGCATTGACCAGCACCACCGGTACACCGCCGGCCTTGGCGGCCGCCATTGCGTTGGGCCACACCTCGGTTTCTATCAACAGCCCAAGCCGCGGCTGGAAATGCTTAAAAAACCGGGCGGTGGCCGGCGAGCTGTCCCACGGTTGCCACACCCCAATATCGCCTGGCTGCAGCAGCGCAGCGCCTTCGGCACGTCCGGTGGCGGTGCCATGCGTGAGCAGCACCCGTAGCCCCGGATGGGCGCGGCGCAGCGCCTTCAGCAGCACCGCTGCAGCGCGGGTCTCACCCAGCGACACGGCGTGAACCCACACCAGCTCGCGCCCAACCGCCGGGCGCTGGCTGTACCGACCAAAACGCTCGTTTATCGCCACGCCATAGCCGGGCTCTTTGTGCGCACGCCGCGCCAGTTTGCGGCGCAGCAGCGGCTGCGCGCACCACATGAGCGCAGAGTAAAGCGCAAAAAACAAACTTTCTACGGCATTCACAGCGGCCCCTCAGTCAAGGCGGCACTGTCGGCGTCACCAGCGGGAAAAGCGCCCGCGGTTTGGCACCACGCATGCCAGACGGAATCCACCGCTGGCACCGGCTGCGCGAACACGCTGCGCTGTCGCCCGCCCGAGGCCAGCACATCAGGGCCGGTGCGCCAAGCGGTGTCAAAGTTATACAGCTGCACATGACGCAGGCCCAGCGCCACGGCGATATGGCTAACGCCGCTGTCAACGCCGACCACACCCGCGCAACCGGCTAGCGCTACGGTTAACTCGTCCAAGCCCAGCAACGGCCAGACAGCGGCGTTGGCCAGCTGAGCGGCAATTGACCGGCTGCTGGCTTGCTCAATGGTGCTGCCGTGTACCAGGGCTACTTCAAAGCCGGCTGCATTCAGGCGCTGGCCCAGTGCCACCCAGTGAGCCAGCGGCCACGCTTTGTCGGCACGCGAAGTACCGTGTACCAAGGCAACGACCGGGCAGCTCATTTCAGATGCTACTTTTTTGATAGCACCCGAGGATTCGTTGGTGCGGGCTAATGGCCTGTTTAGCCCAAAATCAGGTATTTTTTGCGGTGTGTAGCCCAGCGCGGCGGCGGCCAACGCCCGGCCACGGCTCACCGCAGGGCTGTGTACCGGCAGCGTGATGGCCAAGTCGGCCACCCAGCGCGTGGCCGCTTCATACCCCGAGCCTTGCGTGCGGTTGGCCATGGCCACGCGCTGGCCGGTCGGCGACAGCCGCGCTAGGCGCGCTACCAGAGCCGATTTGCTCAAGCCCTGCAAGTCGATGACCACGTCATAGGCCTCGGCCCGCAGCTGCGCGGTGAAGTCGCGCCACTGCGCCCGTGTAGCCGCTGTCCAAAACGACCTGCGCCAGCGCCGCAACGCGCATTGAATGACGCGCCGGACAGCGCCTGCGGCTACCAGCGGGGCCAACACCGGGGCAAACGCGGGCTCAATCACCCAGTCAACTTGCGCTCCGGCAAACGCCGCGTGCAGGTCTTGCACCACCGGCAAGGTGTGCACCACGTCGCCCAGCGACGACAGCTTGACGATCAAAATACGCATCCGTCGGCCCGAAGCCGCCAAAGGCTCAGTGCGCTGCAGCGGCAAAGCGGGCGTCAGGCTTGACGCTGAGCAGCCGCGCCATCATGGCCGCCTCAATGCGGTGCAGCGCCGCTTCAGTCTGGCCTTCAAAGCGCAGCACCAACACCGGCATGGTGTTGGAGGCGCGCACCAGACCAAACCCGTCCGGCCAGTCCACACGCAAGCCGTCAATGGTGGACATCACCGCCGGCGCCTCGAACTGAGCCGACGCGATCAGCGCCTGAACTACCGTTTGGGGCTCACCGTCCAAGCAGGCGACGTTCAGCTCCGGAGTGCTAAAGCTAGCTGGCAAACCATTGAGCAGCGCGCCGGCATCGGGCACGCGGCTGGCCAGCTCCAGCAAGCGCGCGCCGGCATAGGTGCCGTCATCAAAGCCATACCAGCGCTCTTTGAAAAAAATATGGCCGCTCATCTCGCCGCCCAGAGGCGAGTCGATCTCTTTCATCTTGGCTTTGATCAGCGAATGCCCGGTTTTGTACATCAGCGGCACGCCACCCGCCGCTTCGATTTCAGGCGCCAAGCGCTGCGAGCATTTCACATCAAACACAATAGTGCCGCCGGGCACGCGCGACAACACATCGCGCGCAAACAGCATCATCTGGCGGTCAGGGTAAATGTTGGTGCCGTCCTTGGTCACCACGCCCAGCCGGTCGCCATCGCCGTCAAACGCCAGGCCGAGCTCGGCGTTGCTGGTTTTCAGCGCGTTAACCAGGTCAATTAAATTTTCAGGCTTGCTGGGGTCAGGGTGGTGGTTCGGAAAATTGCCATCGACCGCGCTGAACAGCTCGGTCACATCGCAGCCAAGCGCCCTGAAAATCGCCGGAGCCGACGCACCGGCAACGCCGTTGCCCGAGTCAATCACGATCTTCATTGGCCGCGCCAGCGTGATGCCCTGAACGATGCGGGCGGTGTAGTCGGCTTGCACATCGACTTGCGTGACGGCACCCGGCGTGCTGGCCCGCATGGCGCTGTTGTCGCTCATGCTGCGGCGCAGCAACTCGATATCGTGGCCATAAATGGCTCGTCCCGCGAGCACCATTTTAAAGCCGTTGTAGTCCTTCGGGTTGTGGCTGCCAGTGACCTGAATGCCCGATGAGCACAGGGTGTTGGCGGCAAAATACAGCATGGGCGTAGTGACCTGGCCGATGTCGATCACCTCCACACCACTGGCGGCCAAGCCGCGCACCAACGCTGCCGCAAGGCTCGGGCCGCTCAAACGCCCGTCGCGGCCAACCGCCACGGTTTTTTCACCTTCTTTGAACGCTTGCGCACCAAACGCTAGGCCCAGTGCCTCGGCAACTGCCTCGTTAACGGTGGACGGCACAATGCCGCGAATGTCATAGGCTTTAAAAATTGATGCGTTCAATTGCATGAGCAGCTGCCCTTCAAAG
>JAYULP010000298.1:0-3858 GCA_043763445.1 Polaromonas sp. | reverse complement strand
GCTCGTCAATCATGGTGCTGGAGAACAAGCGGATGTGCGGCCGCACTTTGGCCAGCATTTCGCCAGCCGCCCTGTGGTCAGCGGGGTCGTTGGAGTATGCGTTTTTGCCCAGATAGTGCATCGCCGGTGGCAACACCTCAGTGGGCGAATCGAGCAAAGCAATGCCGCAGGACTTGAGCTTGGCGGTGTAGACCGGGTTGAACACCAGCTCCCACGCGTTTGCCGGCAGGGGGGTGCCCGCCAGTGCTTGAATCACCTTGGCTTTATTGATACCCACTGTGGTAAAGCTCCAAGCCCACGGCACCAGGTAGTCGTTGCCGGCATCAATATTAGCCAGCTTACTCATAATGGCCGGGTCGAGATTGGCGTAATTGCTGATTTTTGTTTTGTCGAGCTTTTGCAGCAAGCCCGCGTCGATTTGTGACTTGGCAAACACTGCCCCAGGCACCACAAGGTCATAGCCGGTGTTGCCTGCGACCAGTTTGGCTTGCAACGCCTCGTTGTTTTCAAAGCTCTGGTAGTTAACTTTAATGCCCGACTCTTTTTCAAAGTTAGCCACCATATCTTTGGCGATGTAGTCGGGCCAGTTGTAGATATTGAGGACTTTTTGCTCGGCAGCTGCAGCGAGCGTTACCTGAGCCGCCATCGACGCAGCGCCGGTAGATGAAGACTCTTGTTTTTTACCGCAGGCCACCAGCGTGAGTGCTATGACAGCAGCAGTAAGGGCCAAACGCAAAAAACGGTCGTTTTTCATATCCTGAACTCCGTGGAAACGTCGAAAAGCAAAATTGTATAAGAGGGTTTTCGCTTTGTGGACAACCAAGCAAAACACGCACCGGGCGGGGTGTTGCTGTCTGGCTCAGTAACAGCGTTGGCAAGCTAGCCGCGCCCGACGACAAGGACACAACGCGCCGCACAGCCCGGTGCTCACGAAAAAAGCGCTTTGTACTGGTTGCGCAGCAGGTTTTTTTGCAGCTTGCCCATAGCGTTGCGCGGCAGCTCGCTCACCACAAAGCACTGCTTTGGTATTTTAAAGTTAGCCAAACCGGCTTTAAGCGTCGCCAAAATATGGTCGCCTTCAAGCGTTGCGCCCGCCTTGGCCACCAGCACGGCAATGCCCACCTCCCCAAAGTCTGGGTGCGGCACACCCACGACTGCGCTTTCAGCAACGCCGGGCAGCGCATTGATAAAGCCCTCAAGTTCTGCCGGGTAGACGTTGTAGCCGCCACTGATGATCAAGTCCTTGCTGCGCCCGACAATCGTGAGGTAGCCGCGGGCATCGACCTTGCCTGAGTCGCCAGTTTTAAAAAAGCCATCGGCGGTGAATTCTTCGCTGGTTTTTTCAGGCCTGCGCCAATAGCCCTTGAAGACACTGGAGCCCTTGACCTCAATGCCGCCGGTCTCGCCGCTGGGGCAGCTCTGGCCGTCGTCGGCTTGCACCCGCACCGTGACGCCGGGCAAAGCAAAACCCACCGTGCCGCCGCGCCGCTCACCGCCCTGCTCCGGCACATACGGGTTGGACGTCAGCATGACGGTCTCGCTCATGCCGTAGCGCTCCAAGATGGTGTGGCCGGTTTTTTGTTGCCACTCGGTGAAGGTTTCAATCCGCAGCGGGGCGGAGCCGGCCACAAAAAGGCGCATGTTACGCACTGCCGTGCGGCTCAGGCCCGGCTCTTGCAGCAGCCTCCCATACAGCGTAGGCACACCCATGAAAACGCTGGCTGCAGGCATTTTCTCTACCACTCGGGCCGGGTCAAACTTGGCCATCCAAATCATTTTGCTGCCATTGATCAGCGCGCCATGCAGGGCTACAAACAAGCCGTGAACATGGAATATCGGCAGGGCATGGATCAGCACATCATCCGGTGTCCAGCCCCAATAAGCCTTAAGCACCAGTGCATTGCTCAGCAGGTTGCCGTGTGAAAGCATGGCTCCTTTGCTGCGGCCGGTGGTGCCGCTGGTGTACACAATGGCGGCCAAGTCATCCGGCCGCACCACGGCGTGGGTGTGGTGGTCACTGCAGTGGGCGGCGCGCGCTAGCCAGGAGCCGGTGCGGTCGTCACCCAAGGTGAATACATTTTGCGTGCCAGCTTTGAAGGCGATTTTGCTGACCCAGCCGAAATTTTTTGGACTGCACACCACCACGGCAGGCTCAGCGTTGCCAATGAAGTAGTCGATTTCTGCGCTTTGGTAAGCGGTGTTGAGCGGCACAAAAACATAGCCGGCGCGCAGGGTAGCGAGGTAGAGCATTACCGCTTCGACCGACTTTTCAACTTGCACGGCCACCCGCGCCCCCGCGGGCAGGTCTAGCGACGCCAGTAAGTTGGCCATCATCGCGCAGGCGCGCTCGAGGTCACGCCAGCTGTAGTTCAAGCCGGTATCGGTCTCAATGGCGCTCGCCTCAAGATCGGCTGGGAACGCTGCACGCAGGGCAGAAAAAAGGTTGTTGTTTGTCATGGCTTAAAACTGAAATCTGTGGCGACATCCAGAGTTTGGGGGCTACGCGCAAGGATCGAAAAAAAACCAGCGCTCGCTTTGCGGTGAGTGCTTCTACGCCCCGTCGGTGCGCGGGAAGGTATCTGCTATGTAATCAATAGCAATTCAGGCAATTAAACCGACGGCTACAGTGCTATTTGACCTTAAAGTCCGCTTATTTTGGCGTGCTGCGGCGAGCGCCAAGCTGGTAACGCGCGCCCCAGGGTCTTGAGCCGCTCGGCTGAGCTCGTGCGCTGGCATTACCCGGTTGAAAAAGCTGTGCTGTTTCATCTCGCTGGCGTCTAGCGCAGCGGCTGGTAGCTACATTTCACCCGCAACCCTCGCAAAGCCCAGCTGCGCCAACGGTATACCAAAACGAGCGGAGTCGGCAGCGAGCCGCAAGTCCCGGCGGCTGGCAGTGTCAACGCCAGCGGTCAAACACCGCCCACAGCGCACGCCATATCGCGCCCCACATGGCGCTGAACTTGCCGGGCTGCCGCAACGTGACATGCACAGCCAGGCCAGCCGCCTCCTGCATGAACCCGCTCACGCCGGTGTGGCCGCTGAAACCTAAACCACCGCGGCCCAGTGCTTGAGCTCAGCACGAACAAAGCCGCCAAACGGCACGGGAATCAAACTGCCGACCTCCGCCACCTTGCTAGCCCAAAGGGTTTTGAGCTGCGCCGTAGCGGCAGCCTCACGCACTTTTTTTTTGAGACTGCGCGCTTAGGTGTCTGCAGCGCTGCCTTTGGGTGCCCCAGGGCCGTGCCAAGCCGCTACCGTGTGGTCGGGCAGACTGTCTTCGCCAGCGCAGGGCACGGCGGCAAAGGCCGGAGCGCGCTTGCTGCCCAGTGCCGGTAACGCCGCGCCACACGCGCCACACGCGCCGCATTACCCAACTGAGAGCACGCCACCCGGTTGGGCGGTTTGTCACCAGCCTGCCTTACACCTAAATGGTGTGCCATGCACTGACTCAACATCGTGCAGGCGGGCGTCTTCCCCAGCACGGCTTAAAACTTAACCAAGCGCTGTGCAAAAGCGCCCAGCAGTTGGCGGCTTGAATCTTATTGCGCGGCCCGGACACGGTTTGCGCTACTCCTGGCAATCGGCGGCAGCACGGACTTAGGCGAGCCGCAGCATTGCTTTTTTGCCCATAGCGGCGCTGTTAGCAAAAAAAGCGCGCTGTTGCCTGTCTCGATCCGCGCCACTATCGCTATTACTACCACTGCTACCACTGCTACCACTGCTACTACTGCCACCGCTACCACCACCAACTCGCCAGAATTATGCAGAGCATCCTTGAGTTTTTCTGACGCACCAGCAAATCGCTCGCTTATCAGCTGCCGCCTGTTGTGGTGCGCATTGAGTGCTGCCGGCGCAGAC
>JAYULP010000297.1:0-1528 GCA_043763445.1 Polaromonas sp. | reverse complement strand
ACGTCTTACGAGTACACCCCCACACTACCTAGAAAAGTCATGTGGCACAAACTAACATTTGGCTGGCTGTGTGGCTTGGGAATATTCGTGATGACGTTCAACTACGGAGTTCATGTGGTCAGGAGGATACGAGCCCGAATTGAAGAGAATAAAAAGGCTCGCTATGAAGCCCAAATTAAGCAGTAACGAAGGTCGGGTTGCAATGAACCCGAGCAACCCGGGAGCAGAACCCGAGAGCGGCTGTTGGAGCTCAAAGCGTTTATGAACGCCCAAGGGGTTAAGTAATGACTCGCTTTTTAAGCGCCATAACCTAGGCTAGCGCATCACGGGCGACGCGCTTAGGGTGAACGCCAGAGGCGATCTTGGTTGTGAGGCGGGGCTTGACTTGGCGGGTTCATGGATTACGGGTCAAGCCCGCAATGACAAACGGGGGGGCCTTGGTTGTGAGGCGGGGCTTGACTTGATACCGCTGGCGGAGCTGCCTCGAGCTCGGCTAACAGCGCCTGCGCGCTGTCGCCGCCTAAGCCGCAGTCTGCAAGGCGCAACGGGGTAGCCTTAGCCAGCGCCATCCAGACGGAAAACGGCAACTCGCGCTGGCAGTGTGGGGCGGCGTTGCGCAGCACATGCAGCTGGTCAGGCTCGGCCAGCATCACGCCGCACTCGGGCGGTACGTCGTTGTCGGTGCCAATCGGCCGGCCTTTGGCGTCACAGCCCAGCACGTACCAGCATTGGCCGCCGACGTCGAGGTAGCTGTCGCGTTTGTCTTTGCGTTTGAGGTCGCCCAACAGGTCGGCCCGGCTGACCTTGATCTCATGGACGATGGGCTCTAGGTAGCCGGCCACTGTGGTGTTGCGAATTGAAAATACATCTGGCATGCAGACCTTCCAGCGGGTGGCATCGTCGGGCCGCGCATCGGCTGCGGGTGGCAGGCGCGCGCGCAGGCTCAAGCCGGTCCACACCACACGACCATCGCGCAGTAGCGTCTGGCCGATGCGCTCGACCAGTCGTTCGTGCGCGGAGCGGGCTCTGCGGTTTTTCTCGGTGGCGTGGGCCAGGCAGACCAAGCCCTGTGCGGTGACTCGCATGCGCTCATGGCCAGTGGCCTCGGTGATGCGCTCAAGCAAGCCGGCGGCCAACAGCTCGATCTCCAACGTGTCTAGGCAGGGCCAGCCCGCTGAGCGGTAGACGTCACGCAGGCGACGCGCGTGAAACCGCCCCAGCGTGACGGTTGGGGCAGCGCCGGGGAGCAAGTGGGCAAAGGTCATGAGAAAACAAGGTTGAAGGCGTTACCCGGTGGACCACAGCCCCGCTGTGTTGAAGGTCTGAATGGTGAGATAAATGTGAGTAAAGCCCGCATTTTTGTTGCTTGGGCCGCTACTGATAGCGTAGCGTATTTTGTGGTGCGCACCGCACAGCGTTAACGCAAACCGATGCAGCTGCGAGCCCGTGCATTCGGTGCGCTGACGCTTTGCAGTTGTTGCTCGCCGTAGCTTGCAGCGGACGGCGCCGCGCTCGCGTGTGGCTGCTT
>JAYULP010000296.1:0-3871 GCA_043763445.1 Polaromonas sp. | reverse complement strand
CATGGCCCGGTCCGGTCCTTAAAACACTATTGCCCTGCCTAACGAGGAGGACGAATGAGCCGGTGGGGCTCCCACCGCCACTGAAAAGTAACTAGGGTTGCAAGAGCCAGCGCATTTTATGAGCCGTCTAAATAACCAGTCAAGCATATACATGAGAGTTGTTATATTTTTAAGAACAATTTTTATCGCTTGCGACTTGGTTGAGCCTCTTTTTTCCGCTGACTTTTGAAAGATCAAGGTGTGGATAAGAGTCAATTTTTACGTTTGAAAAAAAGAAAATGTGCTGTATTTTTGCGACTTGAGCAGTGACGCTGGGCAGCCTAGTGCCGTTCAAAAAACCGAGTGACGCGGCCTTTTGCATCAGTTGGTTGATATCTTCTGGCCTCAATCGTTGACGCTCAAGGCCGCTGGCACACCAGCACTGGCTGCCGCGACAACGCTGCAACACACACCGCAACAACGCACCACCACGAGCCTTGCGCGGCTTAGTCGTTGCCACCAACGCGGGCTCGTTGGCTCTGCCCAGAGTTTTTTTCTTGAACCGCTGCGGCGCAAAATCAGCGCCTGCCAACGTGCATTTGGCGCAGTGGCCAAAAACAGCGAAAATATGTTTTTTTTTGATTGCCCGTTTTACCCCGCTCACCGCGGCGCAAAACATCACTTTCTTTTTTTCAGGTTGCTCGCACAAAGCAAGCGCTTTGTGCTGGCTGCCTTTCCGAACAGACTGCTCACACTTTTATGCTGCGTTTTCCCATGTCCAAATCCTCTAAAACCGAAGCAGCTACAGCGCCAGCGCCTAGGGCCAATGTCAAATCACAAGAGGCGCATCCGTTAGACGGGCTTACGGGCGGTGCGTTTTCGGCGGCAACATCCGGTGAGCGCGCGTCACGCATTCGGCAGTGGCTTGCGACTGAGCCGAGCTATGAGCAAATGGCGAATGTCTACAAAGACTTAGCCAACCGTGACAAAGGCGCAGCCAAGCCGCTGAAAGAAAAGCTCGACGAGGTCAAGCGCAGCAAGGGCCAGGAGCTGGTGGCTGCCGAATGGGCTGAAAAAGCACGGGTACTGCTTGCCGCTGGAAAACTCAACCTAGCAGATGCCTTGGCTTGGCAACGCGACGCGGCAAAGGCCGGCGCTCCGTTGTCAAAAGAGCCACTGGTGGGCTTAAAGGTACAGCTCGCCGAACGGGTTAAGACGATTGAAGACCTGCAGCACCGTACTCAGGTTCAGCGCGAGGCTGCTGTGTTGATTGCCCAACGCGTCGAAGTGCTGTCGATTAAGCCGTGGCGGGACGCTGAAACAGCGCTTGAAACATTGCGTGCCGACGTTGCGCATTGGCAGTCACAGGCCTCAGACATTGCCACTGACGGTAACTGGGCCAGCGTGGACGTCAAGTTTCCGCCGCTGCTTGATGCCTCCCGCGGACAGCTGTTGGCTGTGTGGGACGCTTTCCAAGCAGCGCTGGCAGTTGCCGTGAAAGCGGCGCATGACAAGGCCGCTGCGCTGCCAGCGGTGCCGGTGTGGGCCGAGGAGCTGCGACGATCGCGCGGCGAAGCAACCCCGGCTGCCGCAGGGGATGCCGCTGGACGCCCAGCTAAGGTCAAAGTAGACCCCGCTGCACTCAAAAGCCTGCGTGAAAAGTCAACAGCACTCGTCCAAGAGGCCGTAGGTCGGCTAGAGCATGAAGTTACCGAAGGCCATGGCAAGGCCACGCCCAAAGTGGCTGCTGATCTGCGTCAAGCGCTCAAAGAAAACATCCGTAATATTGACAGCAAACTGGAAGCGGCGGCCCATGCGGTATTGACTTCAGCCGGCGAGTTGGAAGGCTGGCAGCGTTGGCGAGCCGATCAAATCCGTGATGAACTGGTGCTCAAGGCAGAAGCCCTGCTTGCCAAGCCTCTGGGTGGTCGAAAACAGCAAGATGCGCTGCGTGTCATGCGCGAGCAGTGGAAAACAAGTGACCAGGGCGGCACGCCAAACCACGCCATGTGGAAGCGGTTTGACGACGCCTGCAATGAAGCCTACAAAGTCGTCGAGACTTGGCTTGAGAGCGTTAAAGAACATGCGCAGACCGTCAAGGCTGAGCGCAAAGTCCTGATTGATGAAATTTTGACCTGGGCCGAGGCGCACAAAACCAGTGCTGACTGGAAGCTGCAGATCCGCAGCCTCAACGGGTTTGTTGACAAGTGGCGTGAGGCCGGTCAGCTCAGCGAGAAAGCGTTTGCCGATATTCAGCCGCAGTGGAAAGCAGCCATGGAGCAGGCTGACGCGCCGCTCACCCAAGCACGCAGCGACAGCACTGCTCGGCGCAAGGCGATGATTGAAGAGGCTGTGGCGCTGGGTGCCGAAGCGATGCTGCGCATTGATGCCGTCAAGTCACTGCAGCAGCGCTGGCAGCTTGAGGCGCAGGGTGTGCCCATTGAGCGTAAGCAAGAGCAAAAAATGTGGGATGCTTTTCGCAAGCCAATTGATGACGCCTTTCAGCGTAAAACAGTCGAGCGCGAGAAAGCAGCTGCCGCAGTCGGTGAGTTTGACCGCATGGTGCTCAACGCCGCCAAAGTGCTGGAAGCCGCCAATGACAGCGGTGATGCCCAACAAATTCACGCGGCAGCCAAAGCGCTGCAAGCCATTGTGAGTGGCCAGGTTCCAGTTCCGGCAACAGCGCCCGAAGTCGCCAGCGACTTGCCAGTCGCCGCTGGCACTGACGTTGACGTTGATGTTGATGCAACTGACGCGGCAGTGCGGGCACCTGAAAACATGTCGATTTCAGAGCCAACCAGTGTTCTGGCCGGCGAAAATACTTCCGATGCTGCTATTGAATATGTAGCAAACGAGTCGTCGGTTGAAGTGGCGCAAAATAAACCTGTTGCCGCGCCAGCCGAGCTCGCAGAAGCCGCTGCTGAATCTGCTCAACCGGTAGAGCTGCCCAAAGCCGCACCAAAGCCTGTCGTCGCCATGCGCGGCGATGACCGGCCCGGTATGCGCAAGGCTGAGCCAGCGGCGGCTGGGCGCGCTGGCAAGTTTGGTGAGCGTAAAGACGCACGCAGTGGCCCCGGCGGCAAGCCGGGTGGGCCACGTCAAAGCAGCGACAACAAGTTCGAGCCGTACCGCGCCGAGCGCGAAGAGCGCCCCCGGTTTTCGGACAGGCCGGAGCGTCCGGCCTTTGAAGAGCGTGGCCCGCGCCTAGGTGATGCCGCTTTTCGGGCTCAGCGCGACGCGTTTGAAGCCGCCAATATGGCGCTTAAAAAGCTGCAGATGCGGGCGCACGGCGAGGTGTTGACCAATTTGCTCAGTGCCTGGGAAAAGCGTGACGCGTCGCTTGTGCCCACAGTGCAAGATTTGAACAAAACCATCACGCCTGCGGTGCGCAGCGAGTGGATTCAAGCCGTGAGCACGCCGTCAGGTAAGGACGCCGCCGAGTCGCTGCTGCGCCTTGAGATGGCCGCTGACGTCCCTACGCCTGCCGAGCACCTCAGTGCTCGCCGCATGTTGCAACTGCAGCTGCTGACCAAACGCAATGCAGCAGCACCCGGCGAGACCTGGGGTGACGACACCGCTAGGGTGCTGTCGGGCCAATTTGATGCGGGTAGTGCGCGGCGCGTGCAAAACGTGTTGAAGGTATTGCTCAAGCGCTGATTTGTGCCACACGTGGCACGCTGAGGTGCTGGGCGTTTCGGGTCAGCTCAGCTCAGGCATGACCATGACCCTGTTAGTCGACAGTACGCTGTAGGCCGGGCGCATGTAAGCGCTGGGCGAAGAAGTCGCCAACCGCATCAATTGCTGCGCGGCGGTGCTAGTAGCGTTTGCTGCAACCCGCTCTAGTGGGTTTGCGCGGTGCGGCAGTTCGCTTTTATCTGGCTTGAGCTGGCTT
>JAYULP010000295.1:0-1536 GCA_043763445.1 Polaromonas sp. | reverse complement strand
GCACGTCCCCTTTGAGCAGTGGCTCTAGCCACTGGTCTTTGTTTGCCTCGGAGCCATAACGAGCAATAGTTTCCATGTTGCCGGTATCCGGCGCCGAGCAGTTGAAAACTTCAGCGGCAAAGGGCACACGCCCCATAATTTCGCACAGCGGAGCATACTCAAGATTGGACAGCCCTTCTGGCACGCGCGGCGAGTGTGGCAAAAAGAGGTTCCACAGCCCCGCAGCGCGCGCCTTGGGTTTGAGTTCTTCAATGATTTCGGTTGGAATCCAGGCGTTTCCTTTGGCGCGGTTTGCCGAAATTTCACGAAAAAATCTTGCCTCATTTGGATAGATGTGAACGTCCATGAACGCCAGCAAACGTGCCTGCAGATCGTGAACTTTGGGAGTGAAATTAAAATCCATGATGCCTCCGTTGGGTTTTATTGCGCTAAATTAAGGTTTCAGATGGCCAGTTGAGGCGGTAAACAACCGCTTTATTTCTTGCTTTTCAATACAAAGTCCCAAGCCATTTTGGCTAGAACAGGTGCACCAGCAGCTGAATGCTTGGCCTGCGCGCTTGACGCAGTGCCCGCTTCGACCCGCTTGGCGATGCCTTGCAAAATTGCCGCTAGGCGAAATAAGTTGTAGGCAAGGTAGAAATCCCAGTCGGCTGCGAGTCCAGCCGGTGTGTATTTACCAACTCGATCGCAATACATGCGGATATATTTTTTTTCGGTCGGAATCCCCAGACGGGCAACATCTAGCCCACCGATGCCCCGAAATGCGCCGGGCGGAATATGCCATGCCATGCAGTGGTAACTGAAGTCTGCCAGCGGGTGGCCCAGAGTTGACAGCTCCCAATCCAGCACAGCTAGCACGCGCGGCTCAGTGGGGTGAAACATCAAGTTGTCAAGCCGAAAGTCACCATGAACGATTGACGTGAGGCTGTCGTCCTTCGCAGCGGCCGGTATGTTGGCCGGCAACCATGCCATCAAGCGGTCCATCTCCGCAATCTCAAGCGTCGCTGAGGCCATGTACTGGCGAGTCCAGCGGCCGATTTGACGCTCGAAGTAGTTGCCCGGCTTGCCGTAGTCCGCGAGACCCTTTTCCTTAAATTTAACCTGATGCAGCGTCGCAATCACGCGGCTCATCTCGGTGTAGATTTCGGCGCGCTCTGCGCAGCTCATGCCTGGCAGGGATTGGTCCCACAGGACGCGACCCTTGACGAACTCCATGACATAGAACGCCCGGCCGATTACGGACTCGTCTTCACACAAACAGTACATTTTGGCCACTGGAACATCGGTTCCGCGTAGCGCTTTCATCACCGCAAACTCACGCTCTACCGCATGGGCAGAAGGCAGTAGCTGAGCCACTGGTCCCGGCTTGGCACGCATGACATAAGCGCCGCTCGGCGTGATTAGCTTGTAGGTTGGGTTGGACTGCCCGCCTTTGAAGATTTCAACCGAAAGCGGTCCGTTAAAGCCGTCAAGGTGCTTATCGAGGTACGCCCTGAGTGCATCGACGTCAAAGCCTCGAGCTCCGGCGACGTCGCG
>JAYULP010000294.1:0-1537 GCA_043763445.1 Polaromonas sp. | reverse complement strand
AAAACCGGGAGTGGCTGGCAGCGTACTGGCTTTCGACTTGGCCGGCCAGCCGGGTCAAGCGGTTCAGCAGCTCTGGCTCCTCATGGCGGCTGGCGCTGCGGATAGCTCCCGCCAGCGAGGCCAGTTCGCGCTCGGCACTGGCCAGCACGCTGGATGCTTCGCGTGCCGCCGGCAAGCCCATCAGCGCGGCCATGCGGTAGGTTTCAATTTCCAGTAGCTGTTGCACCAGCCGGCCTAAGCGCCGGGGTGGCAAGCTGCCGGCCAGCAGCAGCATGCGCGAGTAGCCGTCAGCGTGAATTGCAAAGTCGGTATAAATTTCGCCATAGCCGTCCGCCACGGTGGAGGCAACCAGCGTTTCTTCCAGCAGCAGTTTGGGCACCAGCACGCGGCTGTCGGCCGCGCCAATGGGCAGCACCCACAGGTGGGCACTGCTCAAGCAACTGCCCGGCAAACTGGCAAGCCACTGCTGCGGTACCACCTGGGCAGCGGTAACTGCCGGGTCACCGGCAAAGACATCGCCTTCCAGTGTGCGAACAAAAGTCCAGGTCACAAACTCGGTGTGCATTTCCCAGCGGATTCGGTAGGCACCCACATCCATGCGCACATGGGTGGAGGTGGCGTCAGGCAGCGGCAGATGTTTGTCGCGCAGCAGCGCTGACAGGTGCAGCCGGCTGGCTTCGCGCTGGCTAGCGTCCGTCAGCATCACCACATGGGTGATGGCCAGCGGCACCGTCATCGACTCGGGCGGGCGGGCGTGAACCTCGTTGTGCAAGGACTGGCGCTGAGGATACTGACTGAGCATGGGCGGCTTTCTGGTTTTGCCCGGATTGTCGCGTGTTGGGCTGGCTCAAGGCACGCGCTTGTGGTCAAACCCACACCCCCCCGATAAAAAAAGGCCTGCCGGTGCTTTTCGAGGCGCGCAGGACGGCTGACGGCGCTTGGACATTGCTGCTTGACGTTACCCTTCAGCGAAAGCCTCTTTACGCTCGTTTTTGGGCCACGACAGCAACGCGATCATCATCGCCCGCAACCCCGCTGCCAACAAGCGAGCAGACAAAAGCACGCGTCACCAACCCGCTGTCGTCGCCGCGCGAGCGCAGCAGCGCCCAGCGCAGGTTTTTTTGCCCCACCGGGCGGGCAATAAAGTCCAGCAAAAGTGGCACGAGCTCGCAACTAAGCTTGGCAAACCCGTCACTCGTCACTCGTCGCTCGTCGCTCGTCACCCCACAGGCGTCCACACCCCAGATGTCAAAGCTGTTGGTGTTGGTGTTGTTAGTGGAGTACACGCCAATGGCGCACAACAGCACAGTCGACGGGACTAAATAGCGCGGCAGCACGGTGAGCCAGCTTGATTCACATGCCGATCAACGGCAAACCCAAAGTCATCAGCCGGGCATTGCCAGTCCACATCGAAGCTGTCAAGCTCCTCCAGAACAGCTCGGGGTTACGGCTGATGACCGGCGGGCTAGGCTGGATGTTGTGGATCGTCATGGCGCTGACCAGCCGCGCCATGACTGCGTTTGGTGCAATGCCCGGC
>JAYULP010000293.1:0-3898 GCA_043763445.1 Polaromonas sp. | reverse complement strand
GCACCGGCACTCCCAGCACGTCCTGGGTCAAGGGCTCGTAGGGAATGCGCTCGTACTCGCGCTCCATAGTTTCGCGGCGCACCAGATGCACGATGAGTTTGAGCCGCATGCGCCGGCGCACCGCGGTCTCACCAAAAATCGCTTTGATGTCGAGCAAACCAATGCCGCGCACCTCCAGCAGGTTTTGCAACAGTTCGGGGCAGCGCCCCTCAATGCTGTTTTGGTTGACACGAAACAGGTCCACTGCGTCGTCGGCCACCAGGCCGTGACCGCGTGAAATCAACTCCAGCCCCAACTCGCTTTTGCCTAAGCCAGACTCGCCGGTGATCATCACGCCCATGCCCAAAATGTCCATGAACACGCCGTGCATGGAGGTTCGCTCGGCGAAATACTTGGACAAATAAGCGCGCAGCACGTCAATGGCAAACGCCGCTGACTCGGGCGTTGCAAACATCGGCAGCTGGGCGCGCTCGCACATCGACAGCAAAGTATCGGGCGCGGTTTGCCCGTCAGCTACCACCAGCGCTGGCGGCTCAAGCGTGACGATACGGGCAATGCGGCGGGCGCAATCGTCAGCGTTAGGGCTGCTAAGGTAGGCCACCTCGCGCTCACCCAGAATCTGGACGCGGTAGGGATGGATGTAGTTCAGGTAGCCCACCAAGTCGGCGCCTGAACGGGCGGCGCGAATAGCGATTTCGTCGAACCGTCGCTCAGACGCACCCAAACCAGCGACCCATTCCCACTTCAGGGAAGGCCGATGGTCTTCAAACAAAACATCAGCGCTGACAACGGTGGGTTTCATGCAGGTTTGCTTTGCAGTGGCACAAAATTCAAGCCAAACATTTAGCCCGACCCTAACGGCTCAGAGCGCATGCAGCGCGCTCTGGCCGCATCAGCTGGCCGCAGCATGCACCGATTGCCAGGAGGCGATGAGCTGGTGCAGGGCCGCCGCATCGGTGCTGGTTTTCAGCCGCTCGCGCAGGCCAGCGTCGCTCAGCAGCTCGGCGATTTCGGACAGAATTTCCAAATGCTTTTGCGTAGCAGCTTCAGGCACCAGTAAAAAGATCAGCAAACTGACCGCCTGCTCGTCCGGTGCATCAAAGCCAATCGGCGTTTGCAATGAAAACACGGCCGCCATCGGCGCCTTCAGGCCCTTGATTCGGCCATGCGGTATGGCAACTCCGTGACCAAGACCGGTTGAGCCCAGCCGCTCGCGCGCAAACAAACTGTCAGTAATCAACGCACGGTTCAAGCCGCGTTGGTTTTCAAACAGCAAACCCGCTTCTTCAAAAGCGCGCTTTTTGCTGGTGGCTTCAACGCTAACCAAAACTTGAGTGGGGGGCAGTATTTGCGAAAGACGGTTCATAACAATCTTTTAATCGCCGGATTATGCACGTTACCGGCGCGTAGGCGCCGCCTAAGCCAGTGCAGCAGTCGCAAAAAAGCCGCTTGAGGTAGCCCAAGCGGCTGGCGGCAGGTAAACACAACACAGCGGTGAAAACCTGGGTTTACCCTTATTCGTGCAGCGCTGGGACGCTGCTTAGCCGTTCAACACGTTCAGGGCAAGTGCCGCTTCGCAGCGACATGGTGATGGTCTTGGGTCTTGGTTTTGTAGCGCGCGACCTGGCGGTCAAGCTTGTCGGTCAAATCATCCACCGCGGCGTACAAGTCGGCGTGAGAGCTTTCGGCGAAGAGGTCTCGGCCTTTGACATGTACATTGCATTCAGCGCGCTGTCGTGCGTCTTTTTCTTTCATGTTATCGACGGTCAGCAGAACTTTCACATCGACAACTTGGTCGAAGTGGCGCGTGATCCGGTCGAGTTTGCTGGTCACGTAGCCGCGCAGTGCGGGGGTTACTTCAAGGTGATGGCCGCTGATCGTCAGGTTCATAAAATCACTCCTTTTCCGGTGAGGGAACTGGGTTAAAAACGCCGCCTTTGCGGTTGGACAAAGGCAGCAGACGGGGACACTTTGCTCGAAATAACTATGCGCCTGCCACGCCGCTATTGCAACCGTCCGGACAAAAAATATTGCAAGCGTGTGACAATTTAGCGGTTTTCGGCCCTAGCGATGAAAAAGTAAGTCCCCTGTCCAGGCCCCGCTGGGCAGGCTGCCAGCAGCGCCCTGGGCCATAATTCAGCCACCTGTATTTAGGGTGCTATTGGGTCACAATGGTTTTGAAAGCGGCCCGAGTTGCTTGCTTTTAAGGCCACCGCTGAAAGTGGTCCCGGTGGGGTTCAAAGCGGTATCCCACCCCTTTTTGCGTGTTTTTAACGCTTTTGTTTTTTCGCGTTGCTGCCGCCTGACTGATGCGCGTACAGCGCGGCCGCCAGGTACTGCCCCATGCTCAATATTTTCACGCTGGCCAACGGTCGGCTGTTCCAAGAAGAAATCGAGTCACTTGAAGAGCTGTCCAAGTTCCAGCCGATCTGGGTGGACCTTGAGTGCCCGACGCTGGAAGAAAAACGCTGGATCAAGCAGTACTACGGCCTGTCGATTCCAGAGGACGCGATGGACGAGGACATTGAGGAGTCCGCCCGTTTTTACGAAGAAGACAACGGCGAGTTGCACATCCGCTCAGACTTTCTGATAGCCGACGAGGACGATCCGCGCACCGTGCGCGTGGCTTTCATTTTGAACCTGGTCAACGACGACCTTAAAAGCAAAGGGGTGCTGTTTTCAATTCACGACGAGGACGTACCCGTGTTCCGGCTGCTGCGGATGCGGGCGCGCCGCGCCCCTGGCTTAATAGAAGATGCCAAGGAAGTGTTGCTCAAGCTGTTTGACGCAGATGCCGAATATTCGGCCGACACGCTCGAAGGCATTTATGTGAACCTCGAACAGGTCAGCGCGCAGGTGCTGTCGGGCGATGTTACCGACGCGTTGGCCGGCGAAGTGCTAGCCGCCATTGCGCGACACGAGGACTTGAACGGCCGCATCCGGCGCAACATGATGGACACCCGGCGCGCCGTCAGCTTCATGATGCGCAGCAAGATGCTCAACGGTGAGCAATTTGAGGAAGCGCGGCAAATTCTGCGTGACATCGACTCGCTGGACTCGCACACGGCTTTTTTGTTCGACAAAATCAACTTTTTAATGGATGCCACCGTCGGCTTTATCAACATTAACCAGAACAAAATCATCAAGCTGTTCTCGGTGGCCAGCGTAGCGCTGCTGCCGCCCACGCTGGTCGCCAGCAGTTACGGCATGAACTTCAAGTTCATGCCCGAGCTGGACTGGGCGGCGGGCTACCCGTTGGCGCTGCTGCTGATGGTGATCAGTGCACTGGTGCCGATGTGGTACTTTCGCCGGCGCGGCTGGCTGAAGTGATTTTGAAGTGCCGAATCGGCAAAATAGTCCCGATTTCAAGCCGAATCAGGCGCTAGCCGGGGTATTTCAAGCCTTTTAAGCTATTTAATTCATAGCATTCGCAGCAGTTCTAGCGCAATCGCCTGCACCTTTCGGCCAGCTGCGTTGCGGGTAAACACAGCAATGTCCACAGCGGCACCGCAAAACGCAGGCAGACGGCGTTAAGTGAAGTCGCCGGCCACCGCCCCACGTCGCCAACAACCACTGAGCCAGTCCACAGCAGCCCCCCCGGCCCACCACCGGCGCTGGTAGAGGCAATGCGCTGCGCACCAAAATGCTCGCTCAGCGCCGCTGCTGACGCGCTGCCGTCACCTTGCCGTCACGCGACAGCACCCACACCACCGCCTGCCCGCACCAAGCGCCGCACCAAAGCTAGCGGCCAGCACGCCTCACGCCGGGGCGCTTGATCAGGCCAAACTCAGCCCTGAGTCAAACCTAACTCGGGCACGATTCAGGCCTGAGGCGGCCGTAACTCAGGCGTAAAAAGCCGACTTGGCGCCACCCCTTGTTTTGGAACATCGCCTCGGGG
>JAYULP010000292.1:0-3902 GCA_043763445.1 Polaromonas sp. | reverse complement strand
GAGATCGAGTTTGGATCGCTCACGCCTTGATATTCCTGCAGAAAGCTTCAAACGAGGCATCGGCAGACGCTATTTTGCTCAAGTACAGGATGGTGCGGGTTAGTGCAGATGCGGCGGACGGGCAGGACAAAGCTGGGCAGGGCGGGCAAAGCTCAAGCAATGCAACCGGCCAAACATCTCCAGCTGTTTACAAAGCGCGGATCGCACTTGACCAGCAATTTCTTACTGCACCCACGACCGGTCAGCGACTGAATGCAGGCGCGGGTATGCAAGTGGCCGCTGAAATTCATCAGGGCCGCAGGACTGTGTTGGAGTATCTGCTTAGTCCGGTAGCCAAGGCGGTGCAGGAAGCGGGAAGAGAGAAATGATCAAAAACTACAACGCAAACAAGTTGACTATGGATTTAGGTGCAATTTACAAAGCCATGTCAGAGTCGAATCACAGTCCGTTTGCAAAATACATCAGCAACAGCCCCGAGGTTTATGACCTGTCGGTTGATTTTTTGGCTCAGCTGCTTAGCAAACTTGAACGGTGCTGCACCACTGAATTTCTCGATGGAGCGGCTCCTTACTATTTAGCCTCTTGCGCAGCGACCAAACAAACCGCCTGATGCAAGGCGGTGGGGACCCAGCCAAGATCAACACCCTCAACGACTGGCGCGACGTACTGTACGCCTACAAATCCTATGAGGCGGGCCTAAAGGCGGCAGTCACAGGCGGAATTGCGACATTCGCGCTCTCGTAAACCGGTAGCCCGGAGCAACGTGCCCAAGCCGCCACGACCATTGCAACAGACTTCATCGTATTGGGAGTTACTGTATATGGGTATATCAGCGGTGGTGTGAGCGATGTAGTCGACGCCATCATTGCAGGTACCCCTAACCCTATACTTAAATCTGCTTTTGAAACCATTGGCAGCGCAGGAGCGAATAGATTCTTAGACATGCTCATGGGCGCAGTCCAAGGCAAGCAGCTGCTGGGTACAACCACAGACACCAGCTTTGCGGCTAACGCTAAAACATTCTTTGATCTGATACCCAGCCAACTCCAAATACTGGCCGCAAAGCTTTTGCCTGTTACCGCCAGCGGTATAGCCGCATTAGCCAAAACAGATGTCAACGCAAGAGCCGCTTTGGTCGCAGGCTCCATTGTCAGCATCAAAGTCAGCGACGCGATTGCTGGACTAGATGCGCTCATGCTGTACGACAGCGCAACAAACCAAAGAAGCCTGACAGAGTCATGGATTCGTGACCGTTCTTTGTTCGTCACGGCTATCGGGAGTAGAGCAGATTTGTTGGGAAACATCAGCGGACTTCCTGCCGATAGCGCCCCCGAATTCAAATATCTCGATGCGGCTGGGAGCACTCAAACAGTCATAGCCAGAAACACTTCCGTGTTTGACGCGTCAGTATTGAGCAACCGACAACTCATTAGTTTTGGTGGCGATACGGACGACATCATCTTGGGCAGTTCCAACACATCCAAGGAAGACCGGCTCTATGGCGGCGCAGGAAACGACACCATCAACGGCCAAGCCGGAGACGACTACATGGAAGGCAACGCAGGCATAGATACGCTGTCTGGCGGTGCAGACAACGACACGCTGCTAGGCGGCGCAGACAACGACACCTTAAACGGAGATTCCGGCAAAGATACGCTGTACGGCGGCGCAGGCAATGACAGACTGGAAGGCGGCAGCGAAGCCGATACCTTGTACGGTGACTTTAAGGACCCGGACAATCACAGCGCAGATAGCGCAGATAGCGCAGATAGCGCAGACAGCGGAGCGGACACCCTAGTTGGCGGCGACGGCATCGACACTTTGTACGGCGGCCAGGGCAACGACACCTTGTATGGCGACCAAGAAAGCGAAGCATCTAGCGGACCGTTCGGCTGGGGAGATGCCCTCTACGGCGGCAAAGGCAATGACAACTTGTATGGCGGTGCGGGCAACGACCAGCTAGAAGGTGGCGAAGGCGATGACACCCTCACCGGTGGCGCAGGCAACGACATACTGATGGGCGGCGACGGCGTAGACGCGTACAAATTCGGCAGCGCAGCTGACTACTTCGGCAAAGACACCATCCTTGATGCCGACGGCAAAGGCAGCCTACAAATCAACGGCCAAACGCTACAAGGCACCTTCACCAGCTACGGCGAGCGAGGCGCTTACCGCTTAAAACTCGCCGATGGCTCCGGCGCAGTCACGGTGACGGCGGCCAACAGCCGAGTCCTTGGCGGGCGTCTTGATGATGTGATCAATAAAAATACTATGAATTCAGTAGCTGCTCGCGCCCGTACTATAAGCTTTCTAGCTACATTTAGCAGTAAAAAACGGCTTAAAACGTACTCAAAACCGTGTCTGCGGGTTGAACTACAAAACCAACAGCGGCATCTGACCGCGGCTAACGACACGTCCGTCAGGAACGCCGCATGATTGGTTTGGCGTTTCTGGGTGTCGCGATCTTGTGGCTCGCACTGACGATTTACTTGACCATCAAAATCCCGCGCTGGCTCGGTCTAGTAAATCGTACAAGCTGGCTACTGCGTTTGCTGCTGGTTCCGCTGATGTTGGTAGGCCCCTTCATCGACGAAATTGTGGGGATGCGGCAGTTTGAAGAGCTTTGTAAGGAGCGCGCGGTGGTGAAGGTCAGCTCAAATGCAGCTGAGGTGCTACGCGCCACAAGAAAGCGCGATGGGAATTTACCGATGTTGGAGTTGCCTGGCTACTGGATAAAAATCCAATCCCAGCGAGAGGGATTTATAGACGTTGACACCGGTAAAACCTTTTTGAGCTACGAGATACTGCACACACGCGGCGGAAGAATCGTCGGAATGGCATTGATGGGTGGCGAGCATTCTTGTTCTCCCCCTATTCCGAACGCAATGAATTCTTTAGACATTGACAAACTTCTAAAACAGGGAAAGCAACCATGACACCAATTCAATCCGCATACGTTAATGCGCTGCTAGCTGACGCATCGTATCGATCTGTCACTTCAGCAATGAATGAAACGCAGCTTGCAGACGAATTAAAAACCCGCAGAACCACACATCGGGTCAGGTCTTGCAATCAAACAAATCTTAATTAGCATTGCGCCATGGCGAGACCCTTGCGTATCGAATTCCCGGTGGGCTGCACCACGTTACCTCGCGTGGTGACCGACATGAAAACATCTATTAAACGACGCCGACCGGCATGACTGGCTCCATTTGTTGGGTGAGATGTGCACGCGCCACAATTGGCTCTGCCATGCCTACTGCATGATGGACAACCACTTTCATATCGTTGTGCAAACCATCGACGGCAACCTGAGCGCCGGAATGCGCCAGTTCAATGGAGCGTACACCCAGTGATACAACCGCACCCACAACCGGGTTGGTCATGTGTTTCAGGGCCGGTTCAAAGCGATCATCGTGCAGCGCGAGGCGTATTTGTTGGAGCTGGCGCGCTACGTGGTGCTCAACCCCGTGCGGGCAGGTGTCTGCGACTTGCCCGAGGACTGGCCGTGGAGCAGCTACCACGCGATGCTGGGTCGCGTGGCGCAGCCGCCCTGGCTGCAGGTTCAGTGGCTGATGTGACAGTTCGGCACCAACCCGCAAGCCGCTGTTGCTGCCTATGTCGATCATGTGCGGGCTGGCGTTGATTTGCCCAGTGTGTGGGAGCAGTTGCAGAGCTAGCTGTATTTGAGCGATACCGAATTTGCGAAAGGGCTGGGCGAAAAGGGCGCCCCCGCTTTCAACAGATGCAGAGATACCGCGCCTGCAACGCCACGCCACAGCGCCGCCGCTAGCCTGGTTTGCGGCCATGCCGATACGCAACACTGCCATCGTGCAGGCCTACGCCACGGGCTGCTACAGCATGAAAGAGATATTGCTGAGGCTTTTGAGATTCACTATGCA
>JAYULP010000291.1:0-3911 GCA_043763445.1 Polaromonas sp. | reverse complement strand
GTGCATTGGGCTTGGTGGACGACGCTCGCTGGAGTGCCTTTAACCGTAAACGCGACGCTGTTTCACGTGAAACAGAGCGCCTGCGCAGCATTTGGGTAAACCCCAACAACCTGCCAGCCGCCGAGGCCGAGCGTGTGCTGGGCAAAGCCATTGAGCGTGAATACAACCTAGCGGACTTGCTGCGCCGCCCGGATGTGAACTACGCCGCACTGATGTCGCTGCACGGCGGTAAACACGTCAACCTTGACATTGGCACCGGCACCGGCGGTGGTGAGGCCCCGCCTCAAACGCTGGGCGCAGGTGGAGCATTGCCCCCCCACGCCACCGCACTGCCAGCGGACATGGCCAAAAGCGTCATTGAGCAAATTGAAATCAGCGCCAAATACGCCGGCTACATCGACCTGCAAAAAGTTGAGGTGGAGCGAGCCGCGCACTACGAAAACCTCAAACTCCCGGCCGATCTGGACTACTTGCAGGTACACGCCTTGAGCTTTGAGGCGCGCCAAACACTGAGCAAGCACCGCCCGCAAACGCTGGGCCTGGCGTCCCGTATTTCAGGCGTAACGCCTGCAACGGTGTCCCTGCTGCTGGTGCACTTAAAGAAAAGCCTATGGAAAAACAAGCCGCCAACGCCGGAGCCACTGAACGCATGAGTACCCCTCAAGACGCTAGCTTACGCGCTGGGCTTGCTGCGCTGCACCTGCTGCTGGCTGACAAGCAAATTCAGCAACTGCTGGACTACCAAGCTTTAATTGGCAAGTGGACCCAGGTGTACAACCTCACCGCCGTGCGTGACCCAGCAGAAATGATGACCCACCACCTGCTGGACAGCTTGGCTGCGGTGGTGCCGCTACAGCGCCACCTTGCGCAAGCTGGCCTTGCAAGCGGCAGCCGGCTGCTGGACGTTGGCTCAGGCGCTGGCTTGCCGGGCGTGGTAATCGCTATTTGTTGCCCCGCAGTGGCAGTAACTTGTGTTGACACTGTTGCCAAAAAAGCTGCTTTTGTAAAACAAGCTGCACTAGCGCTTAAATTACCGAATCTGCTGGGGTTGCATGCACGGGTTGAGTCACTTAGCGCGTCTAGCACGCCACTGTTTGATGTGGTGTGTTCACGAGCCTTTGCGTCGCTGGCGGACTTTACTGCGTGGTCTGCCACCGCGCTGGCACCGCACGGCGTGTGGATGGCCATGAAAGGCAAACAACCCACGGATGAGATGGCGGCGTTGCCCGCTGCGCTCGATGTGTTTCACGTGGAACCACTTAGCGTGCCGGGGCTGCAGGCCGAGCGTTGCTTGCTTTGGCTGCGGCAAAAAACACCCAGCACGGCGTCCCAGTACAACTTGGTAACGTAAACTGCGGCTTTGCGCGACTGGGTGCGAGCATGCAGTCCGCAGCAGCAGGGGAATGTGCAGCGGGCAATAGTTACCCTGGCGCCACCCCTACAACACTCGAAACAGCACTGTTCTCATGGCCAAAATCTTCTGCGTCGCCAACCAAAAGGGCGGGGTCGGCAAAACCACCACTACTGTCAACCTCGCCGCTGGACTGGCCAAAGTCGGCCAACGGGTGTTGATGGTGGACCTGGACCCCCAAGGCAACGCCACCATGGGCTCAGGTGTAGACAAGCGCCAACTTGAGCTCACGGTATATGACGTGTTGCTGGAGTCCACCTCAGTGCGTGAAGCTCGCGTCAGCAGTGAAAAACTAGTCAGTGGCGGATGCGCTTATGACGTGCTGGGTGCCAACCGGGAACTCGCGGGCGCGGAGGTTGAGCTGGTCACGCTGGAGCGACGGGAAAAACGCTTGAAGCGGGCCCTAGCTGCAGTGGCCGACGATTACGACTTTGTGCTTATCGACTGCCCGCCGTCCCTGAGCATGTTGACCTTAAACGGGCTGTGCAGCGCCAACGGCGTGATCGTGCCGATGCAGTGCGAGTACTTTGCGCTAGAAGGCTTAACCGACTTGGTCAACACCATCAAGCAGGTGCATGCCAACTTGAACAAAGACCTGCAAATCATTGGCCTGCTGCGAGTGATGTTTGACCCGCGTATCACCCTGCAGCAGCAGGTCAGCGAGCAGCTTAAGGAGCACTTTGGCGACAAGGTGTTCAGCACGGTAATCCCGCGTAATGTGCGGCTGGCCGAAGCGCCAAGCTATGGCGTGCCCGGCGTGGTGTTTGACCCCAGCTCCAAAGGCGCGCAAGCGTTTGTCGCGTTTGCCAAAGAGATGGTGGCCCGCGTCCATACCGCGCCGGTCTAGGCGCGGCTTGTGTGTCAGCCCAAGTGCTTTTTGAGCGATGTTTTAGTGATGTTTTAGCGTTTTTTAGCCGTAAAGCCTCCTTGCCGTTGTGTTTACTGCCTCTACAGCTACATATTTAATAGCAACTACCTCACTGTGATGAATCCGCAAAACGTCCTTATCTTGCCGGGCTGGCGCAATAGCGACCCTGGCCACTGGCAAAGCCGCTGGCAAAACGCCTATGGCTACACCCGGGTTGAGCAGCATGACTGGCAACGCCCCCTGCGCGGCGACTGGATCAGCCGGCTTGAAGACGTGGTGTTGGCCTGCCACACCGAGCAGGCCGGCCCCGTGGTGTTGGTGGCCCACAGCCTGGGCTGCCTGCAGGTGGCGGCGTGGGCTGCGTATTCGCGCAACACGCACCGGGTTAAGGCCGCGCTGTTGGTGGCACCGGCCGATGTCGAGCGGCACGACCTGCACAGCACGCTACCCAGCTGGGTGCCGGTGCTGCAGCAGCGCTTGCCCTTTGCCAGTGTGGTGATGGCAAGCAGCAACGACCCGTTGTGTGCGCTTGCGCGGGCACAACACTTTGCCGCCTGCTGGGGTAGCCGCTGCATCACCACCGGTCCATGCGGCCACCTGAACACCGCCAGCGCCTTGGGCGACTGGCCCGACGGCTACGCGCAGCTGCAACAGCTCATTGCACTTGGCAGTGCATCGGGTGGGGCGTTCGTGGACGCCATGCAGAACGCCGCAACCCAGGTGACAACCTGATTCGGGCAAGGAGCCTGGGCGGCAGAGCAATTTAGACAAGGCGTTGTAATGCGGATTTGATTTTATTTTGAGTTCCAGCGTCCCACGCCACTCATTTTGTTTTGCAGCGGTCTGAAAAATAGGGCGGAAAAACAGGGTCAGGTCTTGCATTACGATAAAACAAAAGGCAGTATCACTTCATGGCGAGACCATTAAGAATTGAGTTCCCCGGCGGGCTGTATCACGTGACATCTCGCGGCGATCGGCGCGAAGACATCTATCTTTGCGATGCTGATCGCCAGCGTTGGGTTGATTTGCTGGGTGAAGTCTGCACCCGGTTCAACTGGTTTTGCCATGCTTATTGCTTGATGGACAACCACTTTCATATCGTTGTAGAAACCGTTGACGCAAACCTCAGCGCAGGTATGCGGCAGCTTAACGGCGTTTACACCCAGTGGCACAACCGCAGTCATAACCGGGTGGGTCATGTTTTTCAGGGCCGGTTTAAAGCTATTGTTGTGCAGCGCGAGTCGTATTTGCTGGAGCTGACGAGGTATGTCGTTCTCAACCCGGTGCGGGCAGGTATGTGCAACATGCCAGAAGACTGGCCTTGGAGCAGTTATCGCTTGATGCTGGGGCAGGCGATAGCAGGGCAAATGTCAGCGCCGCCGTGGCTGCAGCGCAACTGGCTGCTGTCTCAATTCAGCAGCAATCCGCATGTTGCAGAAAAAGCCTACGTTGACCACGTCAGGGCAGGGGTGGGCTTGTCGTCTGTGTGGGAAGAGTTACAAGGACAAATGTATCTGGGTAATGATGAGTTTGTTGAGCAGATGGGTGAAAAAGTAAGCAACAAACTGTCTATTGATACTGAGATACCTCGCCTGCAGCGCCGCGTCAAAGCGCCGCCGCTAGCTCTGTTTG
>JAYULP010000290.1:0-3932 GCA_043763445.1 Polaromonas sp. | reverse complement strand
TCACTTAAAAACTGCATTTCGACATGCTCAAAGCCCGAGCCGCCGCAGGTCGGGCAGCGCCCATCGCCGCTGTTAAAGCTGAATTTTGAGGCGGTGTAGCCCCGTTGCTGCGCCAGCGGCGCTTGCGCAAACAGCTCGCGCACCGTGTCCCAGGCTCCGACATAGCTGGCGGGGTTCGAGCGCGCAGTTTTGCCGATGGGCGACTGGTCTACAAACACCACGTCGCTCAGGTGGTCGGCGCCCATCAATCGGTCATGCGCACCCGGCGTTTCGGTAGCTTTGCCAAACTGGCGCAACAACGCCGGCGCCAAAAGGTCTTGCATCAGCGTGGACTTGCCCGAGCCACTGACGCCGGTCAGGCACACCAGCCGTTGCAGCGGGAAGTCCACTGTCAGGTTTTTGAGGTTGTGTTGCCGCGCGCCCTCGAGAATCAAACGCGGCGTGCTGTCAGTTACCGCACGTTTGAATCCCATGCCTACTTGCTTGCGCGCGCTGAGGTAGTCCCCGGTCAACGTGTCGGCGTGTCTGAGGTCGCCCGGCGTGCCGTCAAACACGATCTGTCCGCCCTTCTCCCCAGGGCCGGGGCCCATGTCAATCATGCGGTCAGCCGCTAGCATCACAGCTGGGTCGTGCTCGACCACCACCAGTGTGTTGCCCGCGTCGCGCAGGCGGTGCATGGCCTGCACAATGCGCGCCATGTCGCGCGGATGCAAACCAATCGACGGCTCGTCCAACACAAACAGCGTGTTGACCAGTGAAGTGCCCAGCGCTGTTGTCAGGTTAATGCGCTGCACTTCCCCGCCCGACAGGGTGCGGCTCTGGCGGTCCAGCGTCAGGTAGCCAATACCGACGTCACTGAGGTATTTCAGCCGCTGCTGGATTTCCTCAAACAGCGATTTAAGGGCTTTTTGCTCTGCGTCGTCGCCCGGCGCTGTAAACGACAAGCTCGCTGCAAACTTTTGCAGCCGGTCAATCGGCAAGCGCATCAGGTCATGCAGGCCTAGGCCGGGCAGGGCTTCGAGTTGCGCACGGCTCCACTGCACGCCAAGCGGCATGAAGCGCTGCGCCGGTGGCAGCACCGCGTCAGCAGCGTCTTTTGTGCCCAAGCGCCACAGCAGCGACTCAAGCTTGAGCCGTGCGCCACCGCAGCTGGGGCATTCGGTATAGCTACGGTACTTCGACAGCAACACCCGAATGTGCATTTTGTAGGACTTGGTTTCGAGGTACTCGAAGAAGCGTTTGACACCAAACCAGTGTTGAGCCCACTTGCCGTTCCAGCTGGGAGCGCCGTTGATGACCCAGCCCTGCTGCGCGGGCGTGAGCTTGTACCAAGGCGTGTCACGTGGAATGCCCGCAGCTTCGGCATGGCGCAGCAGGTCGTCCTGGGCTTCTTTCCAAGCCGGTGTTTGCATAACTTTGACAGCACCGGCGCGCAGCGTGAGTTTGTCGTTCGGAATCACCAGCGAGTAGTCCACCCCAATCACGCGGCCAAAACCCTTGCAGGTGGTGCAGGCACCCATAGCGGAATTGAAGGAAAACAGCGACGGCGTCGGGTCGCCGTAGCGTGTGTCACTGTCAGGGCAATGCAGACCGGTGGAAAAGCGCCACATTTCTTCCGGGCGCTCAAGGTCTGTTTGAACAAACACATTGAGCCGCCCGCCCCCGCGTTTGATGGCGACCTCAATGGCTTCCACCGCCCGCGCCTTTTCAACGGTCTGGATGCGAAAACGGTCAGCCACTACATCTAGCAGCTTGTGCGGCCCTGCGGGCGTAGCGAGGTCGCGCTCGCTGTGCACGCGTGTAAAACCGCTGGCCGACAGCCATTGCTCGAGTTGCTCCGCGCTGGTGTTGCCGGGCAACTCGACCGGAAACGTCATGACCAACCGGGCATCGCCGTGGGCGGTGCGCGCCATCAATTCAGCATAAATCGACTCAGGCGTGTCGTGCCGCACAACTTGGGCGGTTTGACGGTCAAACAGCTGAGCCGCGCGCGCATAAAGCAACTTCAGATGGTCGTTGAGCTCCGTCATGGTGCCGACCGTCGAGCGCGAGCTGCGCACCGGATTAGTCTGGTCAATGGCAATGGCTGGCGGCACGCCTTCAACTTTGTCAACCGCCGGCTTGTCCATCCGGTCCAGAAACTGCCGGGCATAAGCCGAAAACGTTTCTACATAACGGCGTTGCCCTTCAGCGAACAAGGTGTCAAACACCAGTGAAGACTTGCCAGAGCCGCTGGGCCCGGTCACCACCGTCAGCTCATTGGTGCGGATGTCGATGTCGATATTTTTGAGGTTGTGCTGGCGCGCTCCGCGAATGCGAATCACGCCTTGCGCGGCGGCAGATGGCGAAGGAGCCGGTGGCACGGGCTGCGCCGCGGGTGGCTTGTGCATAAGAAAGGTGCTTTCCTGGTGGGGTCCAATATTTTAGGAGCCCATCCGGCGCGAATCGTCGCGTGCAAAAAATGGCCTCCCTCTAGGGGCTGTTTCGGCGACTCAGCAGCTGGCAGGCCAAGCACGCGCACTAAAAAGTGGCGGCGCAGGCGTTGGTGCAGCCGCGCCCGGCAGACAAGGGCTCAGACGGCAACTGGGCGAATTGGTTGGCGGCAGTCAAGGGTCAAATCGGCGTTTGCTCAGCGCTCGCTCTACGCTTGTTCACGCCGGTTGTGCACAAACATACTGCGCCACCGGCTAAAAGCGAGCCGGACAACTGTTTTTCTCACCTCAATGGAGTCAGATCAACGGTGCGCCTTTGTTGCCGCGACGGTGTGGCCGCGCGCAAACTCTCATCCTAATCGTAGAGGGCGGCGTCAAGCTCTTTGAACTTCTCCGGGCCGACCGCATCCCTGATCTTCGGTGCCAGCGCCTGCAGCTTGCGTAAATCGCCCGCCGCCTCAACCGCTAGGTTCAGCATAAAGCCGCGCAAGCCAAGCGAGGCGGTTAACCGAGCGGCAATTGGGTAGGCCCTAGCAAAATGCGCTTGATCCAGCGCACTAGAGCTGCCGAACTGCTCAGCCAGCAAGCTCGCCCGCGGGTAGCTCGCTGGCGCAGCGGACACAGCAGTCACTGGGCTTACGGGCCGGTCACTGCTTGCTGCGAGTGGCTCAACCTCGGTGAGCATTGCGGCGTCCACCAGGAAACGAACGTCGTCCGCCGTGACCCCCAAGCCCGCGGTTGACTTCAACACCGCTTCAACCTGGCGTTTTCCGTCGAACAAAATGAGTGCCGAGCGTTGTTGCGCTGTAAGCACAATTGAACGGCTCTGCACAGCGGCACTGCCTAACTCGGTTTTTTTGTAAAGCATGGTCATCCTCATGGGTAAGCGTGTAGCGGCAGTAAAGAGGCCGTCGCAAACCAGCTTCACGCCACCGGCGTCGGTGCGGGCACGCCAGCTTTTGCCGCCGTCAGCCCAGCTGGCAGTACGTCAACCGAGTAACTATTCTTACTACATTTTACATCTGGATGTTTGCGGCGTGAGCGAGCTTTGTTGATTAGGGGCAAGCGAGGTGTGAGCCCCCGGTTAGGGCGCCGCTTACCGCCCCCGAACTCAGGGCTAGCATTTATATCGGCAAGGCCGGCCGCGACAAGCGCAGGGCGAACAGAAAAGTAATTTCACGCCTCAAAGGACCTGGCCAATGGGTTTTTACCGGCCCACCCAAAGCCAGCTGTTCAGCCGCTTTGCTGGCGCTTGCCGACTTGCGGCGCTGTCAGACTTTCAAAAATGCAGTAGCTGATGGGCAAACAGCGCCGTGCTTTTCTCCACTCAGATCAATGTCACCCGCGGTATTGAGCAAATACACCGCCAAACCCGCGAACACAATAAAACCCACCACAATTTTCCACATGTCGGTGCTCCAATAAAAGAGCCCTCGCCAAATCTGGCGAGGGCTCTGGACTAAAACGAGACCAAGCAGCAGCGCCGTGCTACCTTTTAGC